>NZ_JBSFBQ010000022.1:0-130181 GCF_053593015.1 Streptomyces sp. NPDC002403
GGTGGTGCCAGAGATCTTGCGGGACGACCGGATTCTGCCGCCGTCGGGCCGAGCGGCCTCTCAGGCGTCGGCCGGGCGCCCGGAACAGGCAGCGAGGGTCCGGCCCACGTCCCGAATGGCGTGCACCGCGGCCCGCTCGGTGCTCGGGCCCAGCGCCGTGTCCCAATGCGCCACCACCGCGTACGCCAGCCGGCGCCTGCCGATGATGACACCGGCGTCGGCACGGACCCCGGTGTCGGTGCCGGTCTTGTTGGCCACCAGGAGCCCGTCGCGCAGCGGCTCGGGAAAGCCCGGGTCGTACGGGTCGTGGTCGACCAGCGCGGGCACCAGACCGTGATCCGTGTTGGAACGCATCCAGCGCAGCAGCCGGGCCGAGGACGCCGGGCTGCTCATGGTGCCGCGCACCGCGTGTGTGACCAGCCGCGCCAGGTCGTGTGCGGTGCCGGTGGCGAAGACGGGCGGCACGTCCGGGCCACGGACGTCGCGGACCCTGTCGTGCAGCGTGAGGTGATCGAGCCCGAGCTCCCGCGCGAGCCGGGCCGTGGACTCGCGCCCCACGAGACGCAACAGCGCGTTGGTCGCGGTGTTGTCGCTCACCGAGGCGGTCAGCCAGGCCAGGTCCTCGACGGTCCAGCCGCGCCCGCTCAGCCGGCGCAGCAGCCCGGTCCCTTCCGCCAGGTCCTCGTCCAGCACCTCCACGACGTGGCCGGCGGGCAGCTCCCCGGTGTCCAGCCGGCGCGCGACCTCGGCGAGCAGCAGCAGCTTCGAGGCGGACGCCACCGGCAGCACGGTGCGCTCGTCCACCCCCACCGCGCCGCCGCCGTCGATGTCGACGGCGGCGACGGCCAGGGTGAGCGGCAGCGCGGCCGAACGCCGCGCCGCCGCGGCCACTTGGGCCAGACTCATCGGATTCTCACCACTTCTCCCGCCCGCGCCGAGGTCGGGCAGCCATCTCTGGCCGCGACCCGCCCCGACACCACGACGATATCGATGCCCTCGGGAGCCAGCAGGGGGCGGTCGAAGTCGGCGGTGTCGCGCACCGACGCAGGGTCGAGCACGACCAGATCGGCGAGGGCGCCGTCGCGGACCGTGCCGCGGCCGGTGAGTCCGAAGCGCCCGGCAGGCAGTCCGGTCATCTTGTGCACCGCGCTCTCCAGCGGCAGCAGTTGCTCGTCGCGGCTGTATCGCCCGAGCACCCGGGCGAAACTCCCCGCCCAGCGCGGATGCGGGCGACCTGGTTTGGGAACGCCGTCCGAACCGATCATCGACAACGGGCTGGCGATGACCCGGCGGACATCGTCCTCCCGCATGGAATGACTGATGATGGTCACTTCGCCCTGCTCGGCCAGCAGCAGATCGCACGCCTGGTCGACGGGATCGACGCCGCGCTCGGCCGCGAGGTCGGCGATGCTGCGCCCCTCGGCCTCGGGGTGCGTCTGTGCGGCGGCCACCGAGATGAGGTCCCAGCCGCCGTTTCCCACCGTGTTCTCCCACCCTTCGACGCCCCGAGCGATGTCGGTTCTGATCCGGTCGCGCGTCTCGGCCAGACGCAGCCGTTCCAGCAGGGCGCCGACGCCGCCCTCGCTCGCCCACGGGGGCAGCATGGCATGCAGGACGGTGCTTCCCGCCGTGTACGGATACACGTCGCACAGCACGTCCACGCCTTCGGCGCGGGCCCGTTCCAGACGGGGCAGGGTACGCAGTGTGGCGCCCCAGGCGCGCCGGCCCGCGGTCTTGTGGTGGGAGATCTGCAAGGAGGCACCGGAGCGCACCGCGATATCCAGGGCCTCCTCCAGGGCGGACTCCACCTGTGACATCTCGTCGCGCAAGTGAGTGACGTAGGGCTTGCCGTGACGGGCGGCGACCCTGGCCAGCGCGACGATCTCCTCGGTGTCGGCATAGGTACCGGGAGGGTAGATCAGCCCGGTGGACAGACCGGCAGCCCCCTGGGACAGCGCCCGGTCGAGCAGGGCGCACATGGTGTCCAGCTCGTCGGGCCGGGGCGGCCGGGCCTCGAAGCCCATCACTCCGGCGCGCAGTGTGCCATGGCCGACCAGCGAGGCGATATGGGTGCGGCGCAGGGCGGGGTCCTGCCCGGCGGCGAACGCGTCGAAGTCCTCGGCGGGCCGCACCGGTCCGAGCCCGAACGTCACCCTGAGATGCTCGGCGAGGTCCGGCAGCCGCCGGGGGAGCGAGGGGAACAGGCTGGTCCCGCAGTTGCCGGAGATCTCCGTGGTGACGCCCTGGAGCAGCGGAGCGAGACGGAGGTCATCGATCGGCGCCGTGGCACCGCCGGCCCCGTGGGGCGCCGCGAGGGCGTCGGAGTGCGTGTGCACGTCGATGAAGCCGGGGGCGACGACCCGCCCGGTCACATCCAGGGTCTCGGCGGCCGAGGCGGGAGCGCCGGAGGGGAGTACGGCGATCCGTCCGTCCACCACCGCGATGTCCGCCTCCCGGGCGGGTGCGCCGGTTCCGTCCACGAGCGTGCCGCCGCGCAGCAGCAGGTCGAGGGGGCGGCCCATCACAGCACCGTCGACAGGAAGGCCCGCGTGCGGTCGTGCCGCGGGGCGGTGAACAGCAGATCCGGGCTCCCGGCCTCGACGACGGCGCCGCGGTCCATGAACAGGACCCGATCGGCGACCTCGCGGGCGAAGCCCATCTCGTGGGTGACCACGACCATCGTCATCCCGCTGCGGGCCAGATCGCGCATGACGCCGAGCACCTCGCCGACGAGTTCGGGATCGAGGGCGGAGGTGGGTTCGTCGAAGAGCATGAGGGCAGGCTCCATGGCCAGTGCACGGGCGATCGCCACGCGCTGCTGCTGCCCGCCGGACAACTGCTCCGGGTAGTGGTCCGCCCGGTCCGCGAGACCGACCTCGGCCAGCAGCTCGCGTGCCTGCTTCTCTGCCTGCGCACGGGGCCGGCCCTTGACGGCGACCGGACCCTCCATCACGTTCTGCACCGCTGTGCGGTGCGGGAACAGGTGGAACCGCTGGAACACCATGCCGATCCGCTCGCGTTGCCGCCGGACGTCCCGGGCGCGTCGCTCGCGCAGCACCCGGCCGGACGGGCCGTGCTGTTCGTAGCCGACCAGCTCGCCGTCCATCCACACCCGCCCCGCGTCGATCCGCTCAAGGTGGTTGAAGCAGCGCAGCAGTGTGGATTTCCCGGACCCGGAGGGGCCGATGACACAGAGCACCTCACCGCTGCGGACGTCGAGGTCGATGCCCTTCAGCACCTCGGTGTCACCGAACCTCTTACGGACCCCGCGGGCCCTGAGGATCACGTCGTTCATGCCGCTGCTCCCTTCTTGGCGCGTCCGGGCAGGAGATTGGCCAGGACCCTGCTCCGTAGCACGGGAGCGGCTCCGGGGCTGTAGCGGCGCTCGACGGCGTGCTGGCCGATGGTGGCGATCGTGGTGAGCACGAGGTACCAGAGCGAGGCCACCAGGAGCAGCGCGACCACTTCGAAGTTGGCGAGGTAGAGGTGCTGGGACACGGTCATCAGATCGGCTCCGGCGATGACCGAGACCAGCGAGGTCGTCTTGAGCATGGAGATGAACTGGTTGCCGAACGGCGGAATGATGACGCGCATCGCCTGCGGAAGGATGACCCGGGACAGGATCTGACGGTTCGACATCCCGATGGAGGCGCCTGCTTCGCGCTGGCCGGGATCCACGCTCTGAATGCCGGCCCGCACGATCTCGGCCGTGTAGGCGCCCTCGTTGATGGAGAGACCGAGGAGCGCGGCCACGAAACCGGTGATCACCTGGTTGGACTGCCAGCTGATGAGCTTGGGGCCGTCGAACGGGATTCCGATGCTGATCACCGGGAACAGCAGGGCCAGGTTGAACCAGAAGATGAGCTGGACCAGCAGCGGGGTGCCCCGGAAGAACCAGGTGTAGGCACCGGCGGTGAGCCGCAGCACCGGGCTGTCGGACAACTGCATCACCGCGACGACGATTCCGATCGCGATGCCGAGGACCATCGAGACGAGGGTGAGCTGAACGGTCACCCAGAGGCCTTCGAGGATCACGCCGTCGAACTGGTACTTGGCGACGATGTCCCAGTGAAGATTGGGGTTGACGATGACGGTGTAGGCGAGCCACACCGCGAACAGCGTGGCGGCGAGGACCGCGAGCCAGCGACCGGGGCGAGGGCGTCCGGTCACCTGGAGGGAGAGGTCGTCCTCCTGCGGCGCTTCGTCGGCGAGGATGACATCCGGCTCCCCTCCGGGAACCGGGCCGGGTATTTTCTGGTGGTTCATGTCGGTTCTCACTGCCCGTCGTTGACGGTCGCCTCGGATACGGCGCTGTCGCCGACTCCCCAGGTTTCGAGGATCTTCCGGTAGCCGCCGTTGTCGATGAGTTCCTGCAGGGCCTTGCGGACGGCGTCACGCAGTCCGCCCTGGCTCTTCGCGGACGCGATGCCCCAGGGGGCGGTGCCGTACTGCTCCGGCAGGACTTCGTACGCACTGCTCTTCTTCGTGAACATCTTGGCGACGGGATAGTCGACGATGGTCGCGACCGCGCGTCCGCTGTCCAGTTGCAGCAGCCCGGTCGGTGCGTCCTCGCTCTGCGAGATCCGCATCTTCTCCTGGCACTTGGCGTTCTGTTCCTCGCCGATGTGGAGGTTGGAGCTGCCCTTGGCGAGGACCACGGTCTTTCCGCAGAGGTCCGCGAGCGACTTGATGCCCTGCGGGTTGCCCTGCTTCGTCATGATGACTCCGCCGGTGCGGAAGTAGTCGACGAAGTCGACCGCCTGGCGCCGCTGGGCACTGTCGGTCATGGACGACATGACCAGGTCGAACCGTCCGGACTCCAGCCCGGGGATCAGTCCGTCGAAGGCGGCATTGGTGAGTTCGAGCTTCAGCCCGAGCCGCTCGGCAAGGGCCTTGGCCAGATCGGGGTCGACGCCGGTGAGCCGGGTGGTGCCGGACTCGTACATCTCCATCGGCGGATAGCCGACCGCGGTGGCCACCCGGAGCACGCCCTTCTGCCGGTACTGATCCGGCAGCAGCTCGGCCGCGGTCCGGCCGGAGGCGGCCCGGGACTCGGCTCCGGACGGGGCGTCGCCCTGACCGGAACGCCCACAGGCGGTGGCCATGAGGGCCACCACGGCCAAGGCTGCCAGACAGCGCAGAGAACGGGGACGATTCATTGGATTTCTCCCTCACGGGTGGCGGTGCGCCGATGCTGGCAGTCGCACTCCCGTGAATGGAAGATGATGAAGCCATTCACGCCTGACCATCGAAATCTGTACGGGTCCGAGCTGTGTCCGTTGTTGTGCCCGACGGTCCTGGACCGAGGGAGCCGCGGTGACGAGCAGGAACGGATGGGCACCGGCCCTGACGGGGTGCCCCCTGGTCGAGTTCTTGGGAAGGACAGCGCTCCAAGGGTGGGGGTCGGCCGCCGTCGTGTCGGTGCTGCCGTGTACCCGGGTGGCCCCGGTGAGGGCGGCGATCCCTGGGTGTTCACCTCGCGGGACTGGCTCGACTCCGGTGATCCGGTGACCGCGGGTCACGAGCACGAAGCGGAACGGCGTCACCGGATGGGGTCTCCGACCACCTGGCGCGGACCAGCGCGTATCCAGCGCATGAGGAAGCGCCGGCCTTCGACTACGACGGAGCGAGCCTTCTTCGCTCCAGCCGGCCCGGCTGGTGGGACCGCTTCTTCGGCTCCATGTGATCGCTGCGCGCGTGCCACCGATGTCGAGTCGGAATCGCGTGCCGTTCCGGCTCGGCTTCCGGGGCGCTGCCGCCCGTCCGGGCCACGGGCGCGCCGTCAACCCGGGAAGGGGGCGACCGCCTGGCCACCGGCCAGCTCATCGAGCCGTGCGGCCGCTTCGGCGTCGAGGAAGAAGAGCGTCATGGCCTGGCCATTGTGGCGGACATGAAAGCGCCGGTCCCCGTGTTCCAGCTCGTCGATGAGGTAGCCGACCACCATCAGGTCGGCCCAGTCGTCCCTGACTTCGATGGGCCAGTCGACCCGTCTGCCATCGGCCGTGTACTCGATCCACGCCTCCTCCGAGCCGAGGTCGACGTGGTCCCGCAGGCCGGACAGGGCGTCCGGCAGGCCCGCGATTCGGCACAGCTGCCGGGCGATCGTCACGTACGAACCCCGGCCGCGGACGCATTCGGTGTCGAAGTGCCACGCCCGGTCGCAGAACCATCGCTCCCAAGGCTCGTCCTCGACCGCGCAGCCCAGAGCGAACAGCACCAGGTCGAACGGCTTGCGCTCGTAGGCCTCCCGCGGCCACGAGTACAGCAGCTCGTCGACGGTCCGGCCGACCGCGAGCGGCAGTCCCAGCTCAGCCAGTCTGTCCAACTGATCTTCAAGACGCATGCCCGGGATCGTAACCGCCGCTTCGGACATCCCTCGGGCGCGGTGAGGCCGGCCGGGCACCTGGGGTGCCGCACCTCTTGGTCCTGCACGCGCGGCACGGCCCCGGTGATGCCCGGGGCCTCGCGAACATTCAGCGCGCGGGCACGCACGTGCACCGGCCGACTCGCGCCGAGTTCCGCTCCGGCGACCCGGTCTCCGACACGGCGGCCCGACCCCGCCGGTCGGCTGACCGGCACGAACCCGCAGGTCGCATCTTCAACCCGACGCGACCAGCGCCAGCGCCTCGTTCAGGTGGTGCTCGGCGACGCCCAGCATGAACTCCCGGTCGGGGAAATCACCGTCGAGCAGGCGCAGTGGGCCGGCTGTCAGCGACAGGTGCTGGGTGAGCCTGTAGAGCGCGAGGCGGTCCGCGTCGAGGCCGTCCACCGTCAACTGCCGGTACTGGCTGTTGGTATGGCGGAGGCGTAGGAACACATGCTCCCACTCGACGTCGAAGTACAGCAGGTTCTCGATGTCGATCACGACGGGATGGCCGTCCCGGTCGACCATGACATGGTCCAGGCCCAGCTCGCCGTGGACGACGGAGTACTCGGCGCGCGGCCGCACCGCGGCGGTCAGCTGACGCAGCCGCTCCTCCAACTGATCGCGGGCGTCGGCGATCCTGTGATCGCGCGCGGCCGCCTCGGCCAGGCAGCGCAGCGCGAAGACGAGCGCTGCCTGCTCGCACGAGGCCGACCGCGATGTGCCGCCCGCGTCGATCAGGGCGACCTTGCCGAAGGCCGGCGCCCGGTGGCCGCGCATCATTGCCAGGCCCTCGACGAGGCGCGTCATGACCGGCTCCGCGGCGCGCGGGTCGCGGTTGCGCAGGTCCATCAGTTTCTCGCCGGGCACGTCCTCGACGATCGCGAGGTCGGCCGGGCAGTGGGTGCGGTCACGGTCGGTCAGGTGGATCTCAAGGACCCGAAGGCCCAGCGCCTCCAGCCGCGTGTGCGCGGCCTCGAACAGGTCGAGCCCGATGCCGGGCGAGAACGGGTCGGCGAGGTCGCCGTCGTGCTCGGTGGCCGGCCAGTAGTTCTCGGAGTCCTCCCACAGATAGGCGATCGCCGTCGTGGCGTCGTCCATCGTCAGCCGGTACACGCCCTTCGTCGTGCCGCCGGAGAGGCGCTCGACCGCCTCCAGCCGGCGCCCCCCGCCCAACGCGGCCCGTGCCGCACCCGCCAGTTGATCTCGCGTCACTTTCTTGGGTGCCACGCCCACGACCGCCTTCCGCCTCAATGACTGGGGCACCCTACGCGAGCCGGCGTTCAGCGTCGAACGAGTTTGCGCCGGTGGCCACGACAGGGGCGGAGGCCGTGGGGGCTACGAGGCCCGGAGCAAGGTACGCAGCTCGGCGGTGTCGATGATGTGGGCCCGGGAGGGGAAAACACGATGGAGCAGGACGTTGTGGACTTCGGCGTCCGGGTCGGCGACGCCGTCGGACAGGACGTAGAGCTGGTAGTCGCGGTCGGCCGCGTCGATGACCGTGGACAGGACGACACCGCTCGTACTGACGCCGGAGACGACCAGAGTGGTGATGCCACGCTCGCGCAGCTGCTGATCGAGGTCGGTGGTGGACATCGCCCCATAGCGGATCTTGCGCACGACGATGTCGCCGTCCTGGGGAGCAAGGCGCTCGTCGATGGCTGCGGCAGGATCCTCGTGGTGCATGACGCGGTGTTGGGCCAGCGGGGCGAACGACTTGTTGGAGGCCGGGATCGCGTCCCAGTCGGCCTCGGTGAAGCCGAGGCGTACGTGGGCGATGGTGCCGCCCTCGGCACGAACGTCGGCGACGGCCCCTTCCACGCGACCGAGCAGGGCTTCGCGGTCCTCGCCTTCGGGCAGAGCGGCCAGGATCGCGGGCTGGTAGTCCATGAGGAGAAGGGCGGTGTGCTCGGGATCGAGTGCGGGGGCAGTGTTCACGGGAGTGTTCTCCTTGATGGTGGTGTGCCGGGTCGACGCGGACGCGCACCGGCGGACCGCCTGCGGCCTGCGGGCCTCGGCGGTGAGTCGAGCGGCGGGGTGTCATGAGTGGCTGCGGGACGGCTCCGGCTCGTGCTGCGATGTCTGGCCGTGTCGGGGAAGCAGGAGCGGGGTGGCCAGGATGAGCAGTCCCGCGACCGTGAGAGCGGTGCGTGGGCCGGTGACGTCGGCGAGCAGCCCGCCGAGCGCGGTGAAGACGGCGATGGACGCCTGCTGGCCGATCGACCAGGCCGTCAGGGTGCGCGCGACGAGATGCTTGGGCGTGCGTTCGAGCCGGTACGTGGCGAGCACGGGGGTGTAGAGGCTCATGTTGATGATGATCGCCAGCTCGACGGCTATCACGGTGACGAGGCCGACGACCCCGGGACGGACGAAGGCCAGGCCGATCAGCCAGACGGCACGCAGGGTGCCGACGGTCCGGAAGACCCATTGCCGGCCGTACCGGGCCACGACACGGCGGGCCAGCCGGGAGCCGATGAGTCCGCCGACGCAGGGGGCGGCGAAGGCGAGGCCGTACTGCCAGGGCGGGAATCCGAGCTGGCGGAGCAGGAGCACGGCCAGCAGCGGTTCGGTGGCCATGATCAGGCCGGCGACGACCATCTGGTTGAGGTAGAGCGCCCGTAGTCCGGCATCGCCCATGATGTGTCGCCAGCCGTCAAGCACCGCGCCCGCCCGGACCGGGCTCTTGCCGGTCGGTTGCGGTGGTTCCTCCCGGCCGCGGATCGCGGTGATGCCGAGCGCGGAGAACAGGTAGCTGAGTGCGTCGGCCACCACGGTGGTGACCGGCCCGAACAGGCCGATCGCCGCCCCGCCCAGCGGTGGTCCGACCGCGATGGAGCTCCAATTGGTCGACTCGAAACGGGCGTTGGCGACGAGCAGGTCCTCCGGCCGGACGAGGGCCTTGAGGTAGGCGCCACTGGCCGCGTTGAACGCGATCTTGGCCGCGGCGACCACGACCGAGATCACGAGGAGCTGGACGAAACCGAGCAGGCCGAAGGCATAGGCGATCGGGATCGTCGCCATGACCGCGAACCGGGTCAGGTCCATCGTGATCATGACCGGGCGCTTGCGCCGGAACTCCACCCACGGCGCGAGTGGCACCGCGATCAGCGCGCCCATCGCGGGCCCCACCGCAGACAGCGCGGACACCTCGGCGGGGCCGGCATGCAACACCAGCACCGCGATCAGTGGCAATGCCCCGAACCCCAGCCCGGACCCGTACGCGCTCACCGCGTATGCCGCCCACAGCCAGCCGAACTGCCGACCCAATCGTGTTCTGTCCACCATGCTCGGTCCGCTCCCCTCGACGTTCCATCCGAACAAACCAGCGTTGACCGATGAGAGCTAAGCGGGCAGGGCAACAGCAGGTCAAACAACCGCCCTGCCTGTTTTTCACAACTGTCTGTTGTTAACTAAAGTGGCTTGGCATGGATCTCGAAGCTGTACGCACCTTCGTCGCCGTCGCGGAAGCGGGCCAGTTCCAGAAGGCCGCCGACGACCTGTCGATCACCCAGCAAGCTGTCTCCAAGCGCATTGCCGCGCTGGAGCGCGATCTCGGCGTGCGGCTGTTCACCCGCACGCCGCGGCGCGGCTCCGAGCCCACCATCGACGGGCAGGCGTTCCTGCCCCACGCACGCGAGCTGCTGCGCGTCGCGGAGCGTGCGGGCGCGTCCGTGAGCCCCGGTCGCCGTCCGCTGCGCGTCGATGTGATCGCCTCGCGCAGCGCGCAGTCGGGTCTGATGCGCGGCTTCCACCGCGCACACCCCGAGATCGACCTCGACGTGATGATGCTGTTCGACATCGAGACGGCCGTCTCCGCCATCCGCTCCGGTGCGATCGACGCGTCCTTCCGCGCCGTCGTCGCGCCCGGCCGGCCCCTTCCCGAGGACATCGCGTCCGTCCGGGTGGTCGACGAGCCGCTCCAGCTCCTCACCGGCTCCGCCCACGCGCTGGCGGGCGCCCGGTCGGTGACCGTCGCGCAGCTCGTCGGGCACCGGATCTGGATGCCCGGCATCGTCCCCGGTACCGAGTGGGGTGCCTACTACGACGACCTCGTCGCCGAGTTCGGCCTCACTATCGAGGCGACCGGCCCCAACTTCGGCTCCGACGCGCTTCTCGACACCATCGCCGACACCCCGGCCCTGGCCACCTTCATGGGCAAGCACACCCGTCTCATCTGGCCCGCCGGCCACGGCCTGCGGCTCATCCCGGTGACCGACCCGATGCCCGTCTACCCGCACTCGCTCCTCTGGCACCGCGACAACCCCCACCCGGCGCTGGCCACCCTCCGCGCGCACCTGGCCGCCGCAACAGCCGGCCACGGTGCTGCGGGGACCTGGGTGCCGCGCTGGGTGATTCCACACTGAACAATGCGGCCGAGGCCGCCCGCTCGTGTTCCGACGCCGGCTCAGGTGTCGCTGTCCGAGCTCCGTTCGGGTTTGGTGTGGAGGATCTCGCGGGCCTGGTCGGCGGCGCGGGCGATGCTCTCGGAGACGAAGTCGACGAAGCGGGCGATGTTCTCCAGGCGGGCGGCGGCCGGGGTGCCGGAGCCGAGGACGCCGACGCCCTGTCGGGCGACCTCACCGAGCTGGGCGGTGGCGCGGGCGCCGGCGATCGTGGACTGGTACATGACGTCGTCGTCGACAACATAGCGTTCGCGGCGTCGTTCGTCGCGTTCCCGGCGGATGAGGCCCTGGCTTTCGAGGAACGTGACAGCTTTCGAGACGGACGCCGGGCTGACCTGGAGGCGTCCGGCCAGTTCGGAGGCGGTGAGGCTGCCGGCGTCGGTGGTGTAGAGACCGGCCAGCACCCGGGCCGTCATCTTGGGAAGCCCCGACTGCATGAAGACGGTGGTGAACGTCTCCTCGTACTCGCGTACGGCTTCGGCATCGCGTCCGTGGGCCTGCGGAGGGGTGCCGGGGTCCCGGGGCGCGGCCTTCCTGCGGCGGTGGGCGCGGTGTTCGGTGGCACGGTGGGCGAGGTCGGCGCGATAGGCGGTGGGGCCTCCGTTGCGCATGACTTCGCGGGTGACGGTCGAGGTCGGACGGTCGAGGCGCCTGGCGATCTCCGCGTAGGGGAGGCTGTCGGCCAGCCCCAGCGCGATCTGCTGGCGTTCCTGCTGGGTGAGTCTGCCTCCCGGCATCGTGGTCTCCTTCGTGGTCCGTGGAGTCTCCAGAGTAGCGTTCACCGTCGATCCATTGCAACGCGTGGAGTGAGGGTCGTTGCATTGAATCTCTGAATCATTGCAATGAATTCGCTGTGCTGAACTGCGATGATCGGTTTTATCTGCAACGACTTGATTGCCTGATCTGGAAATGCAACGTAGCTTTTCTGTCGTCAGAAACGACAAGCCGAAGGAAGCCATGATGCTGAAGTTCGACACCCCCACCCCGGTGACCGCCGTCCTCGACATCCCCGCCGGCCGTATCTGTTTCATCGCCGCCGACCGGGCCGACACCGCGGTCGAGGTCCTCCCCGCGAATGCCTCCAGGAGCCGCGATGTGAAGGCGGCGGAGCAGACCGAGGTCGTGTACGGCGACGGCATCCTGCGGATCAAGGGCCCGGAGCCGAAGAGTCAGATCCTCGGCCCTTGCGGATCCATCGAGGTGACGGTCCAGCTGCCCGCCGGCTCCCGGATCGAGGTGAAGGCGGCCCTCGCCGAGTTCCGGGGTGTCGGACGGCTCGGTGACGTCTTCTTCGAGGGTGCGCAGGGTGCGGTCAGGCTCGACGAGACCGGACGTGCCCGCCTCACCCTCCAGTCCGGGGACGTCTCGGTCGGCCGCCTGGGCGGCCCTGCCGAGATCAGCACCCAGAAGGGCGACCTCCGCATCACCGAGGCCGTGCGTGGCACGGTCGCACTGCGCACCGAGTACGGCGGGATCTCGGTCGGTGCCGCCCGCGGAGTCTCCGCCTCGCTGGACGCGGACACCTCCTACGGCCGGATCCACAACGCGCTCAAGAACACCGACGGCACCGCCGGCCTGAACATCCACGCGACCACCGCCCACGGCGACATCACCGCCCGCAGCCTGTAGGAGGGGTGCGCCCCGGGCGTGACGATCCCGTCCGGTCGGCGATCGCGTCCCTTCAGTTGAATCGCGAAACAGACCCGAGGGGGGTACACCACCGTGTCCGGCGCTCTTGCCGACCAGGACCGCCCGGAGCCGCAGATGGCCATCGAGGAGATGGTCGAGTCCGGCTGCACCGGGGTGACGATGCGCGTGACGGGGCCTCGCGAGCACCCGTGACACCGGTGATCACGAGGAGCTACGGGGGCGGGCCGCCCCCGCCCGTATCCGCAGCACCCCGAGCACGCGGGCGGGCCGCCGGGTGTGTCTCTGCCGGTCAGCTGCGGCGGCCCGCACCGGTGGCTGTCGCAATCCGCGGCCTCGGAGCCAGGGCCGCGTTCAGTGCCGGGGTGAGGATCCGGCGGATCTCGGACGGGGTGAGGGCGGCGGGGGTGGGGAGCGGGTTGAGGTAGCGGGTGTAGATGAGGCCGCCGAGGACCGTCACCACGGCCGTGGCGCGTGCGGTCGCGTCCCGGCCGCCGAGAAATTCAACAAGCCGGGCCAGCAGTTCATGTTCCAGGTACTCGCGGATCACTTCGGCGGCCTCGTCGCCCCGGGCGGTGAGCTGTCGGAAGTCGGCGTCCTCCCACAGGCCGGTCACCGCGTCGATCAGGCGGTCGGGGAGGGTGGCCGGATCGCCGCCGAGGACATCGTCCACCGCCAGCGCATTGGCGCACTGGAACTGCATCACGTCCGCGAACAGGCCCTTCTTCGAGCCGAAGTGGTACGCGATCAGCGCCGGGTCGACGCCGGCCGCCCCGGCCACCGCGCGCAGAGTGGTACGCCGGTAGCCGCGCTCCAGGAACAGTGCACGGGCCGCCGAGACGATCGACTCGCGGGTCGGCGGCTTGCCGCGTGGGCGGCCTCGGGTGCGGGCGGGGGCAGGGGCGGCGTTATTCATCAGCGTTGAGCCTGCGTTCGGTGACCGGGACAGTCAAGGGCGTTCCGCGAACCACACGAGGGGATGACCCGACATCATGCGAATCTCAGTCCTCGGCGCCAACGGACCGACCGACCGGCCGCCGCCTCACCGGCCTGGCCGTGAGCAAGCTGCGAGAACCGGGGGAGCGGCGGTACATCCGTACGGCCATGGGCGTCAACACCACGGTCGTGAGCCACACCTCGCCGAGTCGACCCGGTACGAGGGCGTGAAGGAGCAGTGAGCCACCCCGTATCCCAGCTCTCTCCCACCGGAAGGGCGTTCCTCACCCGCCCCTGCACGGCAACTCTCACCACCCTGCGCCCCGACGGCTCCCCGCACGTCACCCCCGTCCGATTCACTTTCGACCCGGCCACCGGCCTGGCCCGGGTGACCACCCGGGCGGGAGCGCGCAAAGCCCGGAACGCGGCGGCGGGCAGCCCGTCGGCCCGTGTCGCGCTCTGCCAGGCGGACGGTTTCCGCTGGCTCACCCTCGAAGGCCGGGCCACCGTGACCGACAACCCCGCATGCCTGGCCGAGGCGATCCGCCGCTACACCGCCCGCTACCACGCGGCCCCGCCCGCCCCGCCGGACCTGGCCGTCATCGAGATCGCCGTCGACCGCGTCCTGACCCTCAACCTCTGAATCCCCGTACGGAAAGCGAAGAGACACCACGATGCCCACCCTCCCCGTCCTCGACTCCACCCTCCACTACCGTGAGTCCGGCGACCCCGACGGCCTGCCGTTCGTTTTCCTGCACGGCAACCCCACCTCCTCGCACCTGTGGCGAAACGTCCTGCCAGGGGTGGCCGCGCCCGGCCGGCGTCTGCTCGCCCCCGACCTCATCGGCATGGGCGACTCCGGCAAGCCCGATCTCGCCTACTCCTTCGACGACCACGCCCGCTACCTCGACGCCTGGTTCGACGCCCTCGGCCTTGCCGAGGCCGTCCTCGTCGGCCACGACTGGGGCGGCGCACTCGCCTTCGACCGCGCCGCCCGTCTCCCGGACCGCGTGCGCGGCCTCGCCTTCACCGAGACGATCATCAAGCCGCTGGTCGGCGACGAATTCCCGGCGGCGGGCCGGGAGCTGTTCGCCCTGCTGCGTACCCCCGGGGTGGGGGAGGAGATGATCCTGGAGAAGTCACTGTTCGTCGAGGGACTCCCGGGCACGCTCGCCACACCGCTCGACCCCGCAGACCTGGCGGCCTACCGCCGCCCCTTCCCGACCCCGCACAGTCGCCGCCCGGTACTGGCGTGGACGCGGATGATGCCTCTGGACGGCGAACCCGCCGACGTCGTGGCCCGCGTCGAACACTACGACGCCTGGCTGGCCGCGAGCCCCGAAGTCCCCAAGCTGCTCGCCGCGTTCGAGCCGGGCCCGGGCGCGATGACCGGCCGGGGGACGGTGGCCTGGTGCGAGGAGAACATCGCGGGCCTGGAGGTCTCCCGCCACGGCCTGGCCGGCCACCACTCCCCGGAGGACCGCCCCGAGGAGCTCGCCGCGGCGATCAACGCCTGGGCGGACCGCCATGGACTGGCCCGCGAATAGCGGCCCTTACCCCTCTCGCTGTGCACCGGCACGGCGCACCCATGTGTCCGGCCGGCCGGCAGGGCGGTCACCGCAGGACGAAGCCGGTGCCCAGGTCGTCTCCGGGATCGAGCTCGAAGCGGTGCTCACCGGTCCGGTACGCCCTCCCCGTGACCTCCGCAACGACGGCGGGGTAGGTGCCGACGGACAGCTCCGTGACGATCCGCGCGTGGAAGCGGGTGCCGACGATCGAATCGTGGACGAGTGTCTGGCCCGGCTTCAGGCGACCGGTCGCCGCGAGCACGGCGACGCGGGAACAGGTGCCGGAGCCGCATGGGGAACGATCGACCTGGCCGTCGGCGAAGACGGTGACGTTGCGCTGGTGCGGGTTGCCGTTCTCGTCCATGCCGAGGTCGTCGTACAGGATGGTGCCGTAGATGCCGCTGAGGCGGTCGTCGACGGGGTGCCGGGCATGCTCGCTCTCGTTCAGCGCCCATTTGACCTCGCGTCCGATCGCGATGAGGCCGGAGTAGTGCTCGGGGGTGACGGCCAGTCCCGCGCCGGCGGCGTCCAGGTGTGCGTAGATGGCGCCGCCGTAGGCGACATCGACGACGACGTCCCCGTAGGACGTGGCGACGGTGACGCCTTCGGCGAGCCGGTAGCCGGGAACGTTGACGAAGTCGACCCCGGTGATCTGTTCGCCGGAGGTGTGCACGCGCAGGCTGACCCGGCCGGAGGGAACGTCGATGACGACCGTGGTGATGCCGGAGGGGTCGCGGGCGACGCGTCCGGTCTGCAGGGCCCAGGCGGCGAGCGCGATGGAACCGTGGCCGCAGGCTGTTGAGAAGCCGTCCTTGTGCCAGAACAGCACCCCGAAGTGAGCGCCCTCGTCATCGGGTGGGGTGATGAACCCGCCGTACATGTCGGCGTGTCCGCGGGGCTCGAAGCACAGCAGCTTGCGCAGGTTGTCCACGTCGGGATCGCCGATGGCGAACATACGACGTTCGGCGACTGTGGCCCCTTCGATGGCGACCGGCGGCTCGGGGACGATGCGGAACGGTTCACCGCCGGTGTGGTAGTCGGTGGTGACTACCTGATGGATGGTCATGAGGTCCTCCACGGAGCTGGTGAGGGCAGGGCGTGAGGCCGCCGGAACCGAATCGGTGCCGACGCACTCCGCCGGTTCGGGATCACGTGGGTCGGGAGCCGAGGCGAGCACGGCGGAGAGGACCCGGGGAACCCGGTGCCGGAGAGCGCCTCTTCGAGTTCGGCGTCACAACCCTCCCCTCGGCGGCGACGGAGGCATTCCGGCGCTGCTCGTGCACCCTCTCTGCCGCCGTTCGGCGGCGGCTCCCGGACGGTATCCCGTACTGCGTACGCCAGGTGCCCAGGAGTGTCACTGGCGTAGATCGGCCACAACAGTCATGACCGGAGTCGTCGGCAATGACCCTTTCCCGACCTGATGGTGCGACAGGCCGAGGTGAACGAAGGAGGCTGCACGCGGCGGCGGAGCTCCAGGGGAACGTCAGGGCTGTCATGGCCTGGTGGCTCGCAGCCCCGGCATGAGTTCGGCCAAGGCAGGGGCAGGCAGGGACAGCGGCCGGCCCAGAGCTCATCGCCAGGGCTGTGTGTCAGGCAGGGTCGACCAGGCGGAAGCCGATCCTGCGGACGGTCTGGATCGGGTCCGGGGGACCGAGCCGACGGCGAAGTCGGCCGATCAGCGCGTCGACCGGGTCGGGTTCCGGCTGGTGCCGTTCGGCGGCGCAGTACTCGGCCAGCCGGTCGCGGGTGACCAGTGCGCCGCCGGCCAGCATCAGGGCCCGAAGGACCGCGGCCTCCGGAACGGTCAAGGGCAGTGGTACCCCGGCGTTGGTGAACACATCGTCGTGTCGGCTCCACTCCAGGGCGCCGAAGCATATCCGGGACTTCTGGGCCGGAACCACGGGTGCGCGGCAGAGGCCGCGCATCCGGGCGGCCAGTTCGTCGGTGCTGAAGGGCTTGACCAGATAGTCGTCCGCGCCCTGCTCGATGAGGGCCGCACGTTCGGCGCGCGAATCGAGCGCGGTGAGCATCAGGACCGGGCGGGTCCAGCCGGCCCGGCGGTGGGCGGCGACCAGACGCAGGACGTCTCCGTCGGGCTGCGCCCGGTCGGCAACGAGGCCGTGACACTCGATGCCGCCCAACTTGAGGTCGGCGTCGGTGAGGTCGGCAGCCACCTCGACATCGAAGCCGATCCCGTTCAGGCACTCGGCGATCACTGCCGCAAGCTGTGAGTCGTGCTGCACGACGAGTATGCGCATGCCGTCCGATACTAGGGCTTGCCCGGTCGGCCTGGTCCTACGCCGAGCGCGGCGCGATCCAGCCGAAGTGGTCCCGGGCGCCGGCGCGCGTTCGTTGCTCGGCAGTCACGCCGGCCGCCCCGGCTTCGCCATGCCGGCCCTGGACGACAGCGTCTGGCTCATCGCCGACACGTATGAATCGGGTGCAGGCGTGTACGCGGTACGTGACCCCGCCCTTTCGCCAGGGGTCCTGCGGGATTTGGAGTGGCTCGCCAGGGACGACATCCACAAGGACCGGGAGTTCCGACGTGAAGTGACCGCCTGGCTGGAGCGCAGGCAACAGTCCTGGACAGCGGGTCCGGACGTCGTCGAGCGGAGGAGCCCGCATCGCCGTCCTATTGAACTCGGAGAACGACGCCGAGGTCCTCGACAGGAACGAAGTCCCGGTGCCCCGAGCTCGACAGAGGGCGGCGAGGGCGTTCGCTAACGGGACGCGGTGGCATCGACCCAGTCGTCGACGGTGAGGACATCCGCCCATTGCGGGAACAGGCTCTCGGTGAGGAACCGGTGAACCTCGGCGTCGGTGTCCAGGCAGGCGTCGGCGAGGACGGTGAGGCCGAAGTCCAGGTCGTTGGCCTGGCACAGGGTGTGCAGCACCACGGCGCTGGTGGCGATGCCGGTGAGGACGAGGCTGTCGATGCCCTGCGCCCTGAGCACCACGTCGAGGTCACTGCCCGAGAACGCGCTCGCCCGTCTCTTGGTGACCACCACCTCGCCCGGCCGGGGCGCGACATCGGGATGGATTTCGGTGCCGGGGTCGCCCTCGACATGAAGCCCTGCTCGTGCGACGGCGGTGAGTGCCCTGTTACGCGGCCCGACTTCCGGAAAGCCCGGGCGCAATGCGATGACCACGTAGATGACGGGAATGTCTGCCGCGCGGGCACCATCGATCGCCCTGCGCAGGCGCGGCAGGTATCCGGAGCCGTCGT
Source organism: Streptomyces sp. NPDC002403 (assembly GCF_053593015.1). NCBI lineage: Bacteria > Bacillati > Actinomycetota > Actinomycetes > Kitasatosporales > Streptomycetaceae > Streptomyces > Streptomyces sp. NPDC002403. The sequence continues at coordinate 18,145 of NZ_JBSFBQ010000022.1, forward strand.
CGGCGATGTCCACGACGGCTCGCTGGACGTCCATCACGAGAAGGGCGCTGCTCATACGGTCTCCAGGAACGACATCGGTTCGGGCCTGTAGGGGCCGAGTTCGTCATGCTCGGGTGGTGCGCGGCCGCCGGTACCGTGGCAGTGTGCCCGCCGGGGACGAGTTTCGCCAGCCCGGCCCGTCAGGGCGATGCGGTCCCGTGCGTCCGGGGCGCCGTTGATCGCGCACGCGGGGGATGGCGACCCCGGGCGCGCGTTTTCAGGTGGCCCTGACCGGTTCCCGCTGGTCCGCTTCACCGGGGTGCGGGTCGGCGGATCCGGCCGACCGGTGTGGTGCCAGTTCCTGTGCGGGGCAAGGGACTTCGCCGCTTCCCTCGATGCCGTCCGGGTCCCCACTCCACCCGGAGGCCATCGACTTCGAGCGGGAGGAGATGGGCTGCCGCGACGGGCCGGCGGCCGCGGTCACCTGATCCGGGCGGAACCGGCAGTCGCGTCCGTCGAGCCGGACCATCCCGAGTACCTCGGTGCCACCCACGGCATGCTGGGCGGTGCCGCGGTGGGCCCCTGCGTCGCGGACGCCGTCCGGAACACCTCGGTACGCGGATGCAGGTACCCCCCCCGAGCAGGTCGTGGCCGTCGTCCGCCGAATCATCCGGTCAGGAGGTGAGAATGGAGATGCCGTCTCCCAGCAGTTTCAGCCCGAGAACGAAGAACAGGACTGCCATGACGGCGACATTGTGCTGGGCCGCCCAGTCCTTCCAACTGCCGAGCGTCGCTTTCGCTCGCTCCCCTCCGAGCAGGAAGACCCCCAGGGGGGCCAGCAGGCCGAGGGTGGCGATCAGCACGAAGACGGCCAGCGATGCGATCTGCTGCCCGACCGGCAGTCCTGCTGAGCCGATCGTGGCGCCCGCGGCGATGGTCAGCGGGGCGTTCTTGGCGTTGAGCGCGGCCAGGGCCGTTCCGAGCCCGAAGACTTTGACCGGCGTGAGGCGGTCGATCGCGCCCATCCACTTCGGCAGCCGGGCCTGCGAGGGATCCGTGGGGCGCCGGTGCCACTGCCGGGCGCCGAAGAGGACGAGGAGCACGCCCAGAGCAAGCTTGAGAGCTCCTACCCAGACGGCCGGATGGCTGTGGGCGGAGGTGCCCGCGGGGGAGGCGATCGCCAGCATCACCGCGCCCAGTGCCGACAGCCCCAGGATCCAGCCGACGGAGAAGAGCAGTCCGTTGAGACGTCCCCGAGGCGTGGCCAGGACAAGGATGATCGCGATGATCGGGAGCGGGCTGATCGCGACGCCGGCCGCGAAACCCAGCACGTCACCGAGAACCGTGCCCATGATCGCCTCCAGGTGGGGTCAGGGGGGTGACCGAGTCGCGCAAGGCCTGGCGGGAGCGCATGACCCGACCGTCCGCACACGCAGCCACGGAGTTGTCGTGGACGCCTCCGAGACGTGGTGCAAGGCCCCGGAACCGGGCCGCCACCGCTCCGGAGAGTGGCCTTCGGCGGTCGGTCCCGTCCGCAGCGCGGCCCCATGCTCCGGACCCCTGAGTGTTTCGCCGCTCATTCCCGCTCACGGGGCAGCCGGAACGGCGCCGCGGGGTACTCGGCCGGCTCCGTGGCTGCCCCTTCCCGGCCGAGCGGAAGGAGTTGCTGCAGAACGCGACGACGGATTCCTCAGGTCCCCATTCCATGTTCCTGCGCCCATGCGGATCTGTCCTCAGGAGCTTGTCGAAGCGCGAGGCCCTTGGCCTGCTCGTTTCCACGGTGGTGTCCCAACGGGCTCGACAGCAGGCCGATGCCCGGGAACGCCCTCCCTGCACCGTGACGGACGGCGGGCGAGGCGCACCCCGGACGGTATGTGCAGGCACGGACCGTAGTCGGTCGGTATCAGGCGATGCCGGACCGATGGGGCCGGACCTGCGGTGCCGGAGCCCCGCAACCTACCGCCCCCGGGAATTCCCCTCGCCCCGGGCCCCGGGTGCGAGGCGACGCGTGTGCGGTCAGGATGAAGAGGTGAGGGCGACGGCGCCCCATGCCCGGCGCCTGGTGCCCCTCGCACCGACCCGTGGGCAGGAGAATCTCCGATGACTGCGACGACGGGTGCAGCCCAGTCGGCTCAGCCCGGGCGCCCGGGCAGGAAAGACGGGGTCTGCAGTGAGTTCACCGTCTTCACCAGGATCAAGGCGGGTCACGCCGATGCGCTGCGTGAGGACCTTGCCGCGCTCGCCGGGGCGACGGCTGACGAGGAAGCCCGTGCGGCACTGCACCAGATCGGCACCCTGCACGACGCACGGCACGTGATCTTCGACAACGACACCCGGTTCATGTTCGCCAGCGTCTTCGACGGCTCCTGGGACACCTACATCGACGACTTCGCCAAGACCGTGGTCGGGGCACGCTTCGACAAGGTCTTCTCGCACACCGAAGGGTTCCCCGGAGTATCCGATCCCGGGGTGAAGGACTGGTTCGTCTCCCAGCAGGAGCCCGCAGGAGTCTTCGTCAGCTCGTACCCCGACCTGACCGTTCAGCAGATCTGGAAGGACCAGCGCGTGGACGAGGCGTTCCAGGAGGTACTGGACACCCCCGAGTTCCGTGCGGCGCTGGACAACCCGGCGAACGCCGAGTTGCTGGCCACGCCGGCCTTCCAGAAGCTGATGGAGGAAGCCGCGGCCTAGGCCGCGGCCGGCGGATCGGGGCCGGACCGGCCCCGGAACCCGGGCACAGCCGACCCCTGTGGCCGGCACATCACCGTTGGACCCGCGTCGACGCCCGTCGGTCGGCCGCTGTGGAGCTGTTCGGACAGAGACGATGCGGAGGCAGAAGTAAACATGAACACGGCGGACAGCAGCAGCGCAGTCGGCGTGGGCGTCGAGATCGACGATGTCCAGAGCGGGGCACTGCGCCCACGGCCGGTTCCGTACGAGGGAAAGTTCATCTTCCTGCGCGTCGACGACCGCCACGCCGGACGCGCCCTGCTGCGGCGGCTGCTCCCGTCGACCTCGGGCGGCCTGCCCGGCGTGGACCGGAACCAGGATGCCTGGGTGGCTGTGGCGTTCACTTACCAGGGACTGAGAGCCCTGGGGGTGCCGCAGGACTCGCTGGACAGCTTTCCGCAGGCGTTCCGTGAGGGCATGGCCGCCCGGGCGGAGCTGATCGGTGACGTGGGCGAGAGCGCTCCGGCCCACTGGGAGGCACCGTTCGGAACGGGCGACGTCCACATTGCCCTGAGCGCCCTGTCCTCCGATGCCGCACACCTGGACAAGGAACTGGAACGGGCCCGCGTCGCCTACCAGGGCACCCCCGGTGTCCAGGTGATCTGGCAGCAGGACGTCCACCAGCTCCCGACGGGACGTACCACCTTCGGATTCCGCGACGGCATCAGCCACCCGAATATCGAAGGCGTGGGGCTGCCCGGCTCCAATCCGCAGGAAGCCCCCATCAAGGCCGGTGAGTTCATCCTCGGCTACCCCGATGAGACCGGCAGTCTGCCGCCCATGCCCAGCCCTGAGGCGCTGGGGCGCAACGGAACCTACGCTGCCGTACGCAAGATCCACACCAACGTGGCGGCCTGGCGCCGGTACCTGCGCGCGAACACCTCCAGCGCCCAGGAGGAGGCGCTTCTGGCGGCAAAGATGGTCGGACGCTGGCCCAGTGGAGCGCCGCTGACCCTGGCCCCGGAACACGATGACCCGGAGCTGGCGGCCGATCCGCACCGCGTCAACGACTTCCTGTACCGGGAGAGCGACGACCGAGGATTCCGGTGCCCCGCCGGCGCGCACATCCGCCGCACCAACCCCCGCGATGCCACCATCATCGGCGACGCACGGATGCACCGCCTCATCCGCCGCGGTACCACCTACGGCCCACCGCTGCCCGACGGTGTGCTGGAGGACGACGGAGCCGACCGGGGCCTGGTCGGAGTCTTCATCGGAGCCCATCTGGAGCGACAGTTCGAGTTCATCAAGGCCGAGTGGGTCAACGACGGCAACTTCATCGGACACCCCGGCGAGAAGGACCCGGTAGCAGGGCACCACGGCGGAACCGGCAGCTTCACCATCCCGGACAAGCCGATCCGGCGCCGCCTGCAGAACCTGCCCGGCTTCGTGGTCACCCGCGGCGGCGAGTACTGCTTCGTGCCCGGGCTGCGCGCCCTGCGCTGGCTCGCCGAACTGGAGGACTGACGGCGCCTTCCCACGCCCGAGGCCCCACCACGGCCCTTGAGGAGAGGTCGAAGTCATGGCAGCGCATTTCGTCCGCTACACGCCGGACATCGAAGACGACGACCCGCACTTCGACCAGAGTCTGCAGACGGTGATCGAAAAGACCGAGAGCTACATCACCGAGTCGGTCGAGGCCGGTGGCACCGGCCACGCCCTGCGCGATGCCCACGCCAAGGGCTACGGCCTGGTCCGAGGGGAAGTGGAGATCCTGAGCGGACTTCCCCGTGAGTACGCCCAAGGCATCTACGCGACTGCGGGAACCCACGACGCGCTCATCCGCTTCTCCAACGGCTCGCCCCACGCCGGAGCCGACGCACGACTGGGCGCCGCCACCGGACTGGCACTGAAGATCTTCGACGTCCCCGGCCCGACCCTGCTGGAGGACGAGCCGGACACGGGCACATTCGACTACGCCAACATCAACGCACCGATCTTCTTCTGCAACACGGTCGAGCACTACCTGTTCATTCAGGAACTGTTCCTGAACGCGCCGGCGTACTTCTCCCAGGGCCGACCGGGCGCACATCGCTTCTTCACCGAGTTCGTGACCGGAAAGGGAACGCTGGACCAGGACAACTGGGCATGGGACGAGTTCCTGGCCTTCCTGCGCCTGTCCAGGACCCCTCCGGCGAACCTGCTGCTGTCGAGCTACTGGACGATGGGCGCGGTCCGGCACGGAGATTACATCGCCAAGGTGCGCATCACCCCCGACCCGGCCTCCGCCGCCGCGGTGGTCCGGCGCGCCATCGACCCGACCTCCGCGCAGGAGGTCTTCCGGCCGGCTCTCCAAGCCGAACTGCAGGAGCGGCCCTACGCCTTCGACATCCAGATCCAGCTCTGCACCGACCTGGAACGCATGCCGGTGGAGGACACCACCGTGGAGTGGCCCGAGCAACTCTCGCCACCCGTCACCGTGGCGAAGCTGCGGCTGCCGCAGCAGGACATCTCCGGCCCGCAGAACCTGGAGGAGATGGACTCACTGTCCTTCACTCCATGGCGGGTCACCGCCGAGCACGCGCCCCTGGGCAACATCATGCGGGCCCGCAAGGAGGTCTACCGGCGCTCCTCCATCGCGCGCCACAAGCTCAACCGGCAACAGCGCGAAGAGCCCGGCAGCGCCGACGAGGTGCTTGGCGCCTGACCGGGCAGAGTGGGGAGCCGGCCGAGGCGGGGCTCTCACCGGCGCCGACGAACACATCGACCGGCGATACGGACGTTTCGAATCCTGATCCATGAGAGGGACCTGCGGCCGAGCACGTTTCCGTGCCTACGAGCCGGTCCTGCCGTCCTGCCCCGCCCACGAGCGAATCCTCCCTCCTCCGCTCCTCCCCCTCGAAGTTGATTTGGACGACCGTCCAGGTCTATCGTCCAAACGGACGGCCGATTCCGGCCCGGTATTCGGAGGGCGTAATGAATCAACCCCTGCTGGCAACGGTGACGGCGGCACTCCTGGTCTGGGAAGCGCTCCTGCTGATTCCCATGGTCCCGGGGAAGCTGATCGACACGCGGGACTTCTCCCCGCTTCCCCGGTGGCAGTTCAACACCTTCAACGTGTATCTGACCTCGCTCGGGCTCGCCAGCTTCGTGGTGGCCGGGTTCGCCATGACGAACCATCACTGGGCGTTCGTGGCGGCGCTGGTACTGAGCCTCGGCTACATCGCGGTCTTCGCGGCCGACCTCGGTGCGGTCTTCCCCGTCGTGCCCGACCGTCTGCCGGTACAGTTGCTTGTCCTCGAAGCGATCGCACTGGCCTCGGCCGGCGTGAACGTGGTGATCTCGATCCAGGGAATGCGACTGTGAACAGCGAGCCCACGAAACCCTCACGCCGCACGGACACACGCGAAAAGATCATCGAGGCCGCTGCCTCACTCATTCCCGAGTTGGGCTGGGGCGATGTGAGCAGCCGACGCGTCGCGGAGCGCGCGGGCGTGAACACCGGCGTGATCCACTACCACGTGGAGAGCATCGGCGAACTCCGGCGCATCGCCGCCGTGCGGAAGATCCGGACGTTCTTCCTGGACCGGGCCGGCGAAGCCCTGGCGCAGGCGGACCCGGCCGCGGCCGTCGAAACCATGCTCCGTGCGCTGTCGGCCAACGACCCGCGCGACCCGGAACTGCTGCTGCTGTACGAGTCCCTCGTCGCAGCGAGCCGCGACGACCAACTGCGTGCCGAGATCGCCGCCTCGCTGGCCGAGTTCCGGCAGTGGTTGTGCGACTGGTTCGCCGCCCGGGGAGTCGCGCAGCCGCTCGTCGTCGCGGTCACCCTCACAGCGGCGCTCGACGGCTACCTGCTCCAGCGTTCGCTCGACCCGTCCATCGACCCCGGCCCCCTCATCGACGGCATGGTCGGCCTGGTCCGGCAACACCTCGCATAGATCGGGGGCGGACCTGAGGGCCGCCGCCCCTGCGAGCGGCGCTCGGCCATCGGGCCGAGCCGTTTCACGCGCTCGACAGTGATTCCGGACGGCTTCACGTACGGCGGCGGTGTCGTCGGTCATCGATGTGTCTTTGCCGTCCGGGAGTCGCAACGAGTGTTTTTGGCTCCCGATGGCGGAACAGCGCGCGCCGGAACTGTTCACGATGTACTTACCTTGAGGTATTTCCGTAGAGGCAAAGGACAGCGGGATGGGCGCATCCACTGATGACGCTTGGGGCCGGTCGTTCTCGTTCGACGACATCGCGACTGCGGTGCTCGACGATCAGGGCGTCGTACTGCGCTGGTCCCGGGCGGCAGCGGACCTGCTGGGGTACACGGCCGAGGAAGCCTGCGGCTCCCCGGTGCGGAACCTTCTCGCCGGCCTCTCCCACAGGCGGTGCCAGGACAGCCCCCAACGGTCCGGGATCCCGTCGGCGGGCCGCGCGGTGCTCCGCAGCTCCTCCGGTGACCAGGTCGAGGTCGCATTTCGCGTGGTGCGGCTGGAAGGCTCGTCGCAGAGCCTTGTCCTGGCCCTCCCGTCCCAGCACCTGGACATGTGGAACCAGAACACCGCCCTCGCGCGGGCACTGTTCGCCCAGAACCAGATCGAGATCGGCATCCGCGGCCTGGACCTGGGCACAGTGCGCACCAATGCCGCCGTCCCCGGGCCGTCCGGCGGTTCCGCCGCGCTCGTGGGCGGACTCCTGGGGGAGGCGCTGTCCCCCCAGGACGCGGAGGAGGTCGAATCGGTGCTGCGCCGGGTCCTGGACACGGGCGTGCCGCTGATCGCGTGGGAGCAGCGGGTGGCGCCTCCGCAGATTCCCGCCCGGCAGTGGTCCCTGTCCGCCTTCCGGCTGGAGGACGGTCAGGGGCAACCGACGGGTGTCGCCACCATGCTCATGCCCTCCGCTGCCCAGCAGCGGGACCTCCACCTGGATCTGCTCCACGAGGCATCCGAGCGGATCGGTACTTCTCTGAACGTCCTGCGCACCTCCCAGGATCTGGCCGAAGTCCTCGTCCCGGCTCTCGGCGACATGGCCTGGGTGGAACTCGCGGAAGCCGTGTTCCAGGGCGACGAGCCCCCCAAGCTGGTCGGCGCCGGACTCTGGCACCTGCGCCGCGCCGTAGTGGTCTCGGCCACCGGATCCGTCCCCAGCGAACTCCTCCAACCGGGCAAGTCGGTTCCCCCGCTGCCCGACCCACCCGTGCTGCGGAGGCTTCGGTGCGGAGAGACCGTTCTCGCCTCCGTACAGGAGGCGAGCGAGCAATTGGGACCTGAACTGGCTCCCCTGTTCGTCCCCGAGCACGGTCACTCGGTCCTCTACGCTCCTCTGTTCGCCCGTGGCCTGTTGCTCGGTGCCGTCGTGGTCTGGCGGACCGACCGGCCCGAACCCTTCGTCGAGGAGGACCGGAAACTCCTGGCGGAGATCGCCTCCCGCGCCGCGACGAGCGTGGACAACGCCCGCCGGTACACCCGCGAGCACCGTGCCTCCGTGGCACTGCAACGGCGCCTGCTGCCCCGTACGGACAGCGACATCCCTGCGGTCGAGGCAGCGGGCAGCTATGTGCCCGCCGGAGGCGGGGCCGACATCGGCGGTGACTGGTTCGACGTGATCCCGCTGCCGTCGTTCCGCGTTGCACTTGTTGTGGGGGACGTCGTCGGACACGGTCTGCACGCCGCGGCGACCATGGGGCGGTTGCGTACGGCGGTGCAGACCCTCGCGGACCTCGAACTGGAGCCCGACGAGCTGCTCACCCACGTCGATGACCTGGTCCAGCAACTCGCCGAGGAAGGCGGCCCCGCCCAGCCGAGTGTCATGGGCGCGACCTGCCTGTACGCGCTGTACGACCCGGTCAGCCGCCAGTGCGCGCTGGCCAGTGCCGGTCATCCGCCACCCGTTCTGGTCCACCCCGACGGCACGGCCCACCTGATCGAGATCGCGCCCGGCCCACCCCTCGGGGTGGGCGGCATGCCGTTCGAGGTCACGAACCTCCGACTGGAGCCGGGCAGCATCCTCGCCCTGTACACGGACGGGCTCGTCACCCTCGACGGGCAGGACATCGAAGACGGGATGTCGCAGCTGGTCGACAGTCTGGAAACGCTATGTGCCGGCGACGGGACTCCGTCCCTGGACGGAGTCGGCCGGTCCCTGCTCTCCCGGGCAACCGAGGTGCCGTCCCGGGACGACGTGGCCCTGCTGCTCGCACGAACCAGGGCGCTGCCGGACGACTGGACCGCCGCCTGGCGGTTTCCCGCCGACCCGGCCATCGTGGCCGAGGCCCGGGAAGCCGCCACAGGGCAACTGGCCGCCTGGGGCCTGGACCACCTGGCATTCACCACGGAACTCATCGTCAGCGAACTCGTCACCAACGCCATCCGCTACGCAGGCGGCCCGATCGTCCTACGGCTCATCCGCGGCAACGTGCTGATCTGCGAGGTGTCCGATCCCAGCAACACCCAGCCGCGGCTGTGCCGGGCCCGCTGGACCGATGAGGGAGGACGCGGCCTGTACCTCGTGGCTCAGCTCACCACCCGCTGGGGCAGTCGCTACGGCCAGCGGGGCAAGACGATCTGGAGCGAGCAACCCCTCGCCCCGGCCGTGGAGTAGCCTGCGCGACGCATACGCGGACGCGAGGCTTCTCCGTACTCGGCCTGAACGACGTGGAGTTCGTACACACGGAGCCGGTGCCGTCCGCCGGGGTGCCGATGATCCTCCGGAACCGGCCGTCCGCTTCGAGGACGTGCCGCTCAGCGGGCCGAGCGCTGCGGGGCACTCGCCACCCCTGTCTCCCGGCCGCTGAGCGCCGCGTCCAGAGTCTCCTGGGCCATGGACATCGCCTCGGCGTACTTCGGTTCGGACATGCGCTGCCAGGCAACGTCCGGTGCGACGTCCTCGACCCGGCTCATCACCCACCAAATGTTGCCGAACGGGTCCCGCACCCTGCCGCCGCGATCCCCCCACGCACTGTCGGCAGTCTCGGTGATCACTTGCGCCCCGTGCGCAACAGCAGCTGCCATGGCGGCGTCGGCGTCCGGGACGTAGACCCGCAACAGCGAGGGCATCACCGGCCAGTCGGGCCGTCGGTCGAAGGCCAGCACGACCGTGTCCCCGACTCGGATCTCGCCGTGGCCGATGGTGCCGTCCTCGACCGGCACCCGCGCAATCTCTTCACCACCCAACGCGAGAGTGATGAAGTCGAGCAGCGCGCCGGTGTCATCGGTGACCACCCACGGCGCGACGCTGGTGTAGCCCTCGGGTGCAGTGTGACTCATCGGTGTAGGCCCTTCCTGTCCTGTGGTTCTGCGCGATGCGACGACACTGGGGCTCGTCTAGGACAGTTCTCGTCCTGGAGGAAGCATGCGCAGCCGCTCTTTCATTCGAACCTCGCGCCGAGGGTGCAGACAGCTCACTGTCCTTTCGGCCACCGTCCGGAGCTGCGGCCGGAAAACACCGGTAGCTCCCAGGAGGACGAGCGGAGGGCGGTACGCACCGTGCCGAATGCCGACACCGGATGCCACGCGGAGCACGGATACCGTGGCGAAGCCGACCGCACCGATGAGCAGGAAACGCCGGTATCCGACCCGGTTCGGGGATCCTGGCCAGTAGGTTGGTACGCATGTTCGCTCTGCATCCGCGCGTACTCGCCGGGGACTACCCGGCCGTCTTCGCGTTCTACGCGGCCGTACTGCCCGAGCTGACGGGATATGTGCTCGCGCGCGGTGACGCGGCGTCCGGGTACGCCAGTTGGGACGCCCCCGAGGGGTCGACCGCGTTCGCCGTGATCCGGCGGGAAGTGTTCGTCGGCGAGGTTCCGTCGGCTCCTGCCGCGGGCGGTGCGACCCTCGTGGTGACCGTTGCGGACGCGGCGGCGCTGGACGCGGCGGTCGCGCTGTGCCGGCGGCATGGCGGGGTCCTGGTGGTGCCGGCCCGGGAGCTGCCGGGTTGGGGGCTACGGGCGGCACACCTGCGTGACCCGGACGGGAATCTCCTGGAGATCCAGACGTACTGAGCGCCGCCCACCGGTGGCTCTCCACACGGGTGCCGGGGCCGGCCCGGCACGTACGGAACGTGCCCCGCTCCGTGCCCTTGCCCACGCTGCCGCGTACGGCGCGACCGAGTCCGCTCCGGCAGTACTGTCGCAGAGCTGGAGACGGCTGAATACAGACGCCGTGGCGTCCGCTTCAGCATCGTTGCCCCGGCCCGGCCCACACCTGGGGCGCGGCCCGCGAGCTGTTCGACGCGATCACCGAAACCACGGCGATGGAGCGCGCAGTCGAGCCTGCCGAGACAGCCCAGACAGTCGCTTCTCCGAATGACTGTGGCAGCTTCGCCGGGCCAGGTGCCGGCCCAGGCGGTTCCGAGGCTGCCCGACGGGCCGGGCAGGCGGTACGAGCCCGAGTTCGGTGGTGCTCCGGACGCTTCGGATGTGCCCCGGAGAGCCTGCGGAGCAGGTCGAGGCGTACATCGACCCCAGCGACCGCTGTTCGAACGGTGGTCGTCCTCCGGCCCGGCCACTCTGCCCGACCGGCGACTCCGTCACTTCGAGCCGTAGTACAGCCGGAGGAACTCCTCCATCGCCGCGTCGACACCGGCGTGGTCACCGGTGGCGAGCAGGTCGAGCAGCAGACCGCGGACGGTGGCGAGTCCCAGCCTGGCGCGGTTCCGGGCCGCGGCAGGGGCCGCACCTGCGGCGACCTCGGCGGCCATGAGTGGCTCCAGCCAGTCGTTCACGAGCCCTTCGAGGAACACGGCGACCTCGGGGCGGCCCCGCAGCGCCTGCCCGCAGATCTCGAAGAAGAGCCGCTCCTGACCGGCCAGCCGAGGGTCCGTCAGATGTCGCCAGAGAAGCCTCGCAGCATCGGAGGGCGAGAGACCGGGTTCCAGGCGGAGCCGGGACAGCAGATCACGCTGGCGCTGCTCCGAGGCCCGGACGATCTCGACGAGCAGTTGTTCCTTGGAGCCGAAATAGTGGATCAGCATGCGGTGACTGACGCCGATCGCGGCGCCCAGACCGCGCAGGCTCAGGTCCGCGAAACCATGTGCCGTGACGTGGTCGACGGCCGCGTTCACCAGTTGAGAACGCCGGTCTCCGCCGGAACCGGGCGCGGTCCTGCCGTCAGGATGCGAGTCTTCCGTACTCACCACGTCATGAGTGTACCAATCGGTACATGCTCTGTGTACCGTGTGGTACATGAAGTCTGTCACCGTGTCGATCGACGTACCGCAGACGCCCGAGCAGGTCTACGACTTCCTCGATGTCATGGCTCACCATGAGCGATTCACCGACCACTACCTGACCGACTGGCGCTACAGCGGCCCCGACCGCGGCATCGGATCGTGCGCCACGGTCACGGCCGCGCTGGGCGGCGCGAAGTCCGACGTCACCATCGAGGTCGTCAAGGCCGATCCGCCGCGGCGCATTGTCGAGCGGAACGTCAGTGCGGCCGGCCGACGCCTGGCCCACGGCACCTACAGCATCGAACCGCTGCGGACCGGCGGAACCCACCTGTCGTTCACGTACGCCTGGGCACGCGCCCCGCTCGCCGACCGCCTGCTGGCGCCCGTCGTCCGGGCCACGATGCGGCGCGCCAACCGTACGGTCATGCGGCGCCTGGCCACGGAGTTGGTCCGACACGTGTCCACCGCCGGATCCTGACGTCGGCACACTTCGGTTCCTCTGCCCGGCACAGGGCGCGAGACCCTGGGGATTCCTGCCCGCGCCCGATCGCCACCCGCTACGAGAAGACAGCGACCATCCGTCTGGCCGGTCTCCACATCGCTGGCATGCTCCTCCGGTCCGCCCAGTGATCCGTCAGCTCAAGTGATGCTGTGCCCAATCGGAGACGTCGCTCAGCCGGACGGCGGCCCTGGCGGGGTCACCGGTTCGGATGGGCTGATCCACCTCGAAGTCGTGACCAGTCAGGTCGCTTTCGTCCTCGACGATGCGAGCGATGCGATAGGCCAGTTCCATCACCTCCAACGCCGCCGGACCCGAGTGGCGGTAAGCGACCTCGATCTGGGCTGTGTCCCCGCAGTGGTCGAGCTGCACGCGTCCCGGCGGACCAACCGTCTCAAGGGTCAGGCTGTACAGGTACTCCTCGGACCCCGCCTCCACATCGACACGACCCCGGCACCGACGATTTGTTGTCCGTGGTGGGCGACGTCGGCCACGAAAGCCGTCCCGGCACCATCGACAGCCGTCTCATCCGGCTGATCCGACTTCTCGACGGTCGGATGGCCGAGATGAGGACCCACCGAGTCCACGGAGCCTGACGAGGAGACGGCGGAGCCAGGTCCGACGGACCCGATGGTGCGCCGGCCCACCACGATCGGCTTCGCCGAGTTCGGCCCGGCGACCGGCTGGATGACCGCGCCCACCGTGCTGGGCGCGTACCTCTGGGCAGATGGCCCTGGCGGATGGATCGGAAACAGTCCGTCCGGTATATTTCCTTCGGCTGATGGTCCTAAGCCAGGGGAGGCGTCGCTGTGCAGGGGGAGAGCCCGATACGGGTACAGGTCGTGGTGGTCGGTGGGGGGCCGGTCGGCATGCTGCTTGCCGCCGAACTGGCCGGGTACGGAGTCGACACCGTGCTCCTGGAAGCACGGGCCGATGTGTCCGAGCAGCCCAAGGCGACCACGCTGCACGCCCGGGCGGTGCAGACCCTGGCACGTCGCGGTCACCTGCCGGGGCAGGGGTACCCGTACACCGAAGGCGCGTCGGAGAGCCCGTTCCACTTCGCGGGCCTGCCCGGACTGACCATCACTGCTCCCGCACGTGAACCCGAGCCGATCCTCAAGTGCCCCCAGGCGGAGCTGGAGCGGCACTTCGAGGCGCGGGCACGGGCGGCCGGGGCCCGGATCCTGCGCGAGCACCAGGTGCTTGAGATCGTTCAGAAGGGCGACGGGGTACGGGTCGTGGCCGAGGGGCCGCAGGGGGCCACGGTCTGCTTCGCCGAGTACGTGGTAGGGGCGGACGGGGCCCGCAGCACGGTCCGTGACCAGGTGGGCATTGCCTCCGAAACCCACCCGGCGACGGTGTCCGCGCTCATGGGGGCCGTCACGCTCGCGCGGCCGGACGAGCTTCCCAAGGGCTGGCACCGCACCGAGCGCGGCTGGATCGTGGCCAAGCTCGATGCGGAGGGCAGGACGCACATCCGCACCCTGAACTGCGACGGTGCGCACCCGGACCGGCAACTGCCGCCCACCTTGGAGGAGTTGCGCCACGAGGTGTCCTGGATCGCCGGCCGCGAGATCGCGATGGACGGGCCGCGCTGGCTCAGCAGGTTCAGCGACTTCGCGCGGCTGGCCCGAGCCTTCCGCGCGGGGCGGGTCTTCCTGGTGGGTGACGCGGCACACGTCCACTTCCCGATCGGGGGGCAGGGCCTCAGCACCGGTGTGCTCGATGCCCTGAACCTGGGCTGGAAGCTCGCGCTGACAGTGCACGGATCGGCGGACGCGGGTCTGCTCGACACCTACGACCTCGAGCGCCGTCCCGTCGCCCGGCGGGTCATCGACCAGACGCAGGCCCAGCTCGCGCTGATGCGTCCCGGTCCTGAACTCGACGCGCTGCGCGGCGTGTTCACCGGAGTTCTGTCAGCAGGCAGTGAACACGGGTATCTCGCCGGTCTGATCAGCGCACAGGACACGGTGCTCCCGGACCGGATCGGTGGGCCCTCCGGCGGGGCGACGGGAACGTTTCTGCGCAATGCGGTGCTCAGCACGGCGGACGGCGAGACGGATGTGATCGGGCTGTTGTGCGAGGGCAGGCCGCTGCTGCTGCTTATCGGCGAGGAGGGCGACCGCCACCGGGAGGCGGCCCGGGGGTGGGAGGGGATCCTGAACGTGGTCCGCGCCCGGCCCACCGCCGAGGTGCCGTACGACGCGCTGCTGGTGCGGCCCGACGGCTACATCGCCTGGGTGTCGGGCGGCCATGACCTGAGGGAGGCACTGTCGGCGTACTTCGTCGAGGGCGCTGTGCCTGCGGGGCACTCTTGACACTGCCCCGCAGACACGAGCGGCGCTCAGCCGGCCGATTCGACGAGGTCCCGCATCTCGGCCGCCCTCAGTGCCTCTTCGTAGACCGCGGCTCCCCGGCCCTCGGAGAGGTCGAGCGAGGCGAGCACGGAGGGCACCACCGCGCTGGGCAGCACGTGACGCGTCAGTGCGGAGACCCGGCGGACCAGGTCGCGATACTCGCAGACGGCCTGCGACATGGACTGGATGCCGGCGAAGGAGCCCACGATGACATCGGCCGTCTCCGACGGCGAGATGTGGGGCAGCAACTCCCCCTGAGCCTGCGCTTTTTGGAGCAGGTCGAGGCCGACCTCGGCCCAGCGAAGGAACGGGCCGCTGCGGTCGAGGCTCTGCGCCAGCTGGTCCATGGTCAGCCGCACGCCGGCGCGGACCATGGGGTCGGTCTGCAGCTGGTGGGCCTGGAGCATCACGACGTCCACGATCTCCTGAACCTTGGAGGCGCGGGAAGGGACGATGATCCGCTGGTCCTGCTCGGCGAGAACGCCCTGAGCCAGGTCTTCCTTGGAGTGGAAGTGAAAATACAGGGCGCCCTTGGTGACGCCTGCCTCGGTGAGGATCTGGGAGATCGTGGCCGCTTGGTACCCGTGTTCCTCGAAGATCTTGGCCGCTGCCGAAAGAATCGTCTGACGGGTACGGATGGCTCGTAGCTGCTCAGCCACTCTGCCTCCTCCCTCCTCAGGGTGGTGAACGTCGGGACGTCGGTAAAGAAACCGTCCAGTTCGTATCTTACAGGCCGCGTCCTCGTCCGTACCGGCCGGGGAATTGTCGGACAAGAGAGGTGAATCCATGATTCTTGTCACCGGTGCCACGGGGACCATCGGGCGGGAAGTGGTTCGAAGGATCCCGTCTGACCTGGAAGTTCGCATCATGGCCAGGGATCCGGGGAGGGTCACGGGAGCGGGTGCGGCGGCCGAGATCGTCCATGGAGATTTCTTGGATCCGGCCTCGCTGGAGGGTGTTCTGCGTGGGGTTCGCACCGTTTTTCTGGTGACCAACCCCGGCGGGGACGACGACGCGGGCTTCATCCGGGCCGCCGGGGCGGCGGGGGTGCGGCGGGTGGTGAAGCTGTCCGCCGCGGCCGTCGCGGACAGCCGGGCCGAGGATCTGATCACCCGGTGGCAGCGCCGCAACGAGGACCTGCTGCGTGACTCCGGGATGGAGTGGACCCTGCTGCGGCCCCGCGCGTTCATGTCCAACACGCTCTCCTGGGCGGGATCCATCCGCTCGAACGACGTCGTACGGGCCCTGTACGGGGCGTCGGCCAACGCCTGCGTCGATCCGCGTGACGTGGCGGAGGTGGCGGTACGCGCCCTCACCGAGAACGGCCATGAGGGCAGGGTCCACACGCTGACCGGGCCGGAGGCGATTTCCGCGGCCGAGCAGACGGCCCAGCTCGCCGAACTGCTGCACCGTCCCCTCCGTTTCGAGGAACTGGGCCTGGAGCAGGCGCGTGCCGCGCTGGGCGCGCGCTATCCGGCGGACATCGTGGAGGCGCTGCTGGAGAGCGCGGAGCGCGGCCGTGAGGGCGCGAAGGCGGGGGTGGACGGCACGGTCGCCGGTCTGCTCGGCCGGCCGGCCCGGACCTTCCGTGGGTGGGCGGGCGATCATCTGAGCGTCTTCGGGGACGCGGATCGTTGAGGGTGCGCCGGTGAAGGCGGAAGACGGCGGCTGCCCGGCGGACAGCCGCCGTTCGGCATGGCTGAGTCGCTGTTCGCCACGGTCAGATCCCGTGCGACCCGGCGGTCACCGTGGAGTTGAACACCAGCGAGCCGCCTTGGTGGGCAGTCACCAGCACGCTCCGTTCACCTTCGGAGGAGGTGCCGGGCAGCGGGGACGCCTCGATCATGCACGGGGAGTCCAGCTCGACGTACCGCTTGAACTCATTCGCGATGGCGAGCGGTAGATAGGAGGGCCGGCCGAGGGCTGCCGCGGTGGCCTGGCGGGCGGCTTCGACCAGCACCATGCCCGGCACATGGTCGACCGCATGCTCGAAGAGCACGGGGTGGCGAGTGTCGGGCAGCAACTGCCATCGATTCTGCTCGTTCGTGGGGGAGAGCACGACGTCCATGGGGGAGGTGCGCCCCACGCTTTGCGGGGCCGCAGGGCTGATCAGTGGCAGCTGGTCCCGGTTGCCGCCGGGAATGTGCTCGCCGCGAACCCGCCGGTAGACCGCGGGTGCCATGCAGGAGAAGGATCCGCCACCGGTCGCTACGATGTTCCCGTCGCGGTGGAAGACCGCCTCGAAGCGCAGCCCCGACAGGTTCCTGCCCCGCCGGTTGATCTCCGTGCAGTGGACGTCGATGCTGAGGGAAGCGGGCCCGCACCCCACCCGCAGGTGCTGTGGACGTACGGCGAGGTCGAGGTCCCAGACGAGGAACTGGTGGCCGAAGGGGACACCGAACTCCGCGTGCCCCAGGAGTATGCCGATCTGGCGGACCGTCTCGCAGCCTATGAGCGGGTCGTGGTAGCCGTCCGCGACCGGGGTGAAGAAGCTGTGGCCGCGCGGCCATTCGGCGGACATGACGAAGTGGGTGTCGTCGACGCGGTTCCAGTCGGTGAGCATGACCTCTGCGACGGTGGACCGGTGTACGAGTTCTTTGGGAACGGTCATAGTCAGAGTGTTGGGGTAGAAGCCGCCGGGCTTGGTGGTGGAAGCCTTAGTTCCTCTTGTCATTTCTCTGTCGAACGTTGTTTGTTCGACCTGGAACGTGCTCGCAGGCATTGCTCCCCCTGGGCCGGTGTGAAAGGTGTGTTCAGGGCTGTTTCTTGGCCTGAAAATACATACCAACCGGTTTAATTTCTAGTACTACTGACTCCTTGTCGTCCCGAAAATAGCGGAGTCGTTCATTTCGAACCGCCTGCCCCTGAGGGAAGGCGCGGGTCGGTCCCGGGTCTGGTGGGCGAGTAGAGAGTTTTTTCGAAAACCGCACGGGCGGTTTGTTATAGTCGGTGTCTGCCCGTCGGTAGGCGCGGCAATCTCTGCCAGTGACGGAGCAGTTGATGGTCAAACAGGAACGTGCGGCGCGTACGCGTGACACCCTGATCCGTTCTGCGGCCGAGGTCTTCGACCGTGACGGCTTCTCGGCGGCGTCGCTCACCGCGATCAGTTCGCGGGCAGGGGTGAGCAACGGGGCGCTGCACTTTCACTTCGCAAGCAAGGCCGCCCTGGTGGACGTTGTCGAGGAGGAGGCGCTCACCAGGCTGCTGGCCGTCACGAACAGTGCGATGCCACTCGGGACCAGCCATGTGCAGCTCCTCGTCGATGTCACCCATGCACTCGCCGACGCACTGCGCGACGATGTGGTGCTGCGGGTCGGCTTCGCGTTGAGTGGCAAGGCCTCCCGCCAGTGCCGGTTGGATCTGCGCGATCGCTGGCGGTGCTGGGCCGAGGAGACCCTGAAGCAGGCCGAGTTCGCAGGTGAACTGCGACGGGGGGCTTTTGGGGTCCAGGACGTGGTGACCGCCGTGGTGGCCGCGACCGTCGGGTTCGAGGTGCTCGGGGTGCGGGACTCGGCTTGGCTCTCGACGTCGACGGTGGCGCGGTTCTGGCGGCTGCTGCTGCCGACGCTGGTGCCGGCGGCGCAACTCGCCGGAATCGAGGCCGGGGGAACCCGGCGCCCGTAGGCGATGGGGCGACGGAGCCCCGTCCTTCGCGCAGAGGTGACGCTCCGCTGCATCGGTGTACGCGGCGCCAGTGCCGCGTATAGCGGACGGATCCCGGGGCCTGTCGCTCTGCGGGGACCGGCATGCGGGGGCCGGGCTCCGTACGAGGTGTCAGTACCTCCGACTGTCCTTGGGCTGCCGGTCGGTGCTACCGATGCGTCACGGGGTTCCTGCGAAGACCGCCGTCCGCGCATGGTCAGACGCCGTTGTCCAAGGGTCCCAGGTCCGTCGACCGCAGGAGGAAGAGCTCGTCGTGCAGAGCGAAGGCCACCTGGCTCCGGCCGAGCAGCATGCTTTTGCTCATCACAGTGCGCTTCTCGTCTTCCGGCGCGAACAGCTCACTCATGTGGAGGTCGGCGTCGACAGCGAGCAGGCGGCCGTCCCGCCAGAACACCGCGCGGCGCCACAGGACTTCTCCGGCGATGTCCACGGCGGTGGACAGGTTCTTTCCGTCGTAGCTGGTGACGAAGCCGGCCCGTCGGCATCCGGTGCCGCCAGGCCCCGGACCTGGCCGGGCATCGGCACGCGCCGCGGTTCGGTCATGGCTCAGCCCCCTTCCTGTGGCGCCGGTCCGGAGCCTCCGGTGGCCGCGTCTTCGACAGCAAGAGCGCACAGTTCGTCGATGAACCGGCTTGGCGGCGAGGGCCTGTACTGGGCCTCGCTCCACTGGTGCCAGAGGCCGCCGGAAGCCAGGAAACGGGCGGCGTATTCGCTTCCGCTACGACTGTCGATGTGGAGGAGCGCGCTGATGGCCCAGTGCTGGTCGTACTGGCAGTCAGGCCGTCGGAGGTAGCGGTCCAGGTATGCCGTCAGGTGCTGGGCGTCCTCAGCCGCGCCGAAGTGCGCGAGGGCAAAGCAGTAGCCCTGGCCGGCGAAGCAGAGTCGGCTGTCCAGGAGCAGGTCGCCGAGGACGTCGCGGAAGTGCTCGCGGTGGTCGAAGCCGATGAGCCAGGCGGCCGTGAGCCGGGAGCGCCATTCGCTCTCCAGCAGGATCTCGAGTTCTTCGTCGGTGATCTCCCGGGCGGCAGTACTCAGGGACCGGAGAAAGGGGGTGCGCTCACTCACGTCGTCGCGCGCGAAGTTGCCGTGCAGCAGGTGCAGATAACGCCCGACACCCTGCGTCGCCGGTTTGACGTAGCGGTCGATGACGTGGAGAAGCTCGGGGGCGGAGGCACGAGGAAGGCGCATGAAGGCATCCTCACGCGATCAGCCGGCCGCCGGCCAGCAGGTTTGACGGTCACGCCTGCTCCGGGTGGTGGGTCGCAGGGTTCCCCGAGATCGTCGAGGAGCCCTCGAGCCCTGCCGGTGGCTGCGGAACTCCGTCGGGGGCGGGGCGAGGTCGCTCCCGTGCCGGTCGACCTCGGCCAGCAGCTCGGCCTGAGCCCCGCCCGGGTGCGAGGCATACCCAGCTGTTGTGGTCGCGACAATATGGTTCAGGATCTCGGAGGCCAGGAAGCCGCCGGGACGGTGGGCAATTTCCGGGGCCGATGTCCTGCGTGACCTCCCGCTGCACCGGAAGGTCTACGTTCGGGGCAGGACGATGAACTGGGAGGATGAGCAGGATGCGGATCACAGTGCTGACGGTGCCGGAATGCCCGAACGCCCCGCTGGCCATGGAGCGGGTCACTGCCGCGTTGGCGGGCCGGGCGGCAGAGGTGGAGCTGGTGGAGATCCACGATCAGACACGGGCCGCCGAACTGGGGATGACCGGCTCGCCGACGATCCTGCTGGACGGCGTGGATCCGTTCGCGCCGGCCGGTGCGGTGGCCAGTGTGTCGTGTCGGCTGTACCGGGACGCGGACGGCACGGTGGCCGGGGCTCCGAGCGTGACCGCGCTGCGCGAGGCACTCAGCGGCACGTACCAGGCCCAGGCCGTCGCACCGGGGGAGTGCTGCGAGCCGGTCCCTCTCGACGTCGTCGGCCGGGCCGGGCGGGGGCGCCGCGCGCCGGCAGAGCGGGGACTGCGTGCGGTGCATCAGGCGGTGCTGCGTCACTTCGCCACCGTCGGTACGGCTCCTGGGCCGGACGTGCTGGAGCCGGTCGCCGCGGCGGCGGGCCGTACGTCCGGTCAGGTGCTGGCCGAGCTTGCCGCCGAGGACTTCCTGACCCTGGACGAGGCCGGACGGATCAGCGCGGCCTACCCCTTCTCCGCCGTGCCCACCCGTCACCGCGTACGCATCGGCGGCGGCGCCGAAGTGTGGTCGATGTGCGCGGTCGACGCGCTCGGCATCCCCGCGATGCTGAACGCGGACGTGGTCATTTCCTCCACCGACCCGGTGACCGGCGAGCCGGTCACCGTCACCACCCACGACGGAGTGACCGTCTGGGAGCCGCAGCAGGCAGTGGTGTTCGTCGGGCAGCGCCCCGGCGGCGGGCCCGCGGCCACGGCGTGCTGCGACGCGCTGAACTTCTTCGCCTCTGCCTCCTCCGCCCGCGTCTGGGCGAACGACCACCCCGGTGTGTCCGGCAGGGTCGTCGACCAAGCGGGCGCCGAGGCCATCGCACGGCAGACCTTTGGCCCGCTTCTGGCCCCGTGACCGCGGCCGGAAGGGACTCACTCCCGCCCGTCGGGTTGCCCGGGGCTTCCGTGCAACCGGTGGTCGGCCGTATGAGCAATGCTCGGATCCTGTGGATCGGCTCGGGAGGGCGTGGCTTCCCGAGAGGAGGCCGATGGCGGCTCTTGCGCAAGGCCGCTCTCGCGGGCCGGACCGCGAGACATCGTTTCCGCTGATTGTCAGAGGTGCCGCGTAGATTCCGGTCCTGCCCGAGCCTTTGAGTGAAGTCCTCGGACAACTGCTGGACGACTTGCCACCTGGCAAGCTGATAGGGCCCTGTCATCACCCGCATCCGGTGGTGTGGATGAGCGACGGGCCGGTCTCGCGACGCCGGCCGTGGCGGTGACGGACGCTGACGTGTGGGCGGGGGAAGTGGCGACTGCTGTCGTCCACGACGGCCGGGCCCGGTGTCTCGCACTCGTCCAGGTCGCGCGGGGCGCTGACGCACCCGCTGCCCCCGGCTGGCTGGGCATGACGAATCACTGCGCAGGAACTGTCGGCAGTGCTGCGCTCCTGGGAGCACCGGTTCGGTGTCCGTGTCGTGGGCCTTGGACACGGAAGCCTGTATCTCTCGGTCGCTGCTCAGCCGACGGGCGCCCGCCAGGCCCGTGTCCTGGCCGCGGAGCACCACCTCGCCTGCCCGGACATCTTCCATGAGCTCCCCGAGCTGGACTGGTCCACGTATCACGAGGAGCTCATGCAGCTTCGCGAGTGGCAGTTCTGGTGGGATTGCGAGTGGTCTTCTTGGCGAGGCGGCAGCGGCCGTCCGCCCCGGTCGGTGACCAGATGGATTTTCGATCCCCACGTGCCACGGCCGGTCGGATTCGGTCCCGGCAGAAGCCCCCTTCTTCCGCCCGGATTGTGACGGAGTCGATCGCGTACCACGACCAGTCCGGATCCAGGCAAACGAGAGGACCTAGGTGAGGTCGAAGGGGGCCGGGCCGTGGCGCTCCCAGATCTGGCGAGAGGCCTCTTCCGGGTAGGGCAAGGTCTTCGACTCGATATCCAGGACACGCGTCAACTGTCGCTCGGGCCGGTGGGCGGGCCACCCGGGGGCGCCGGTCGTGGCGAAGCTGACCCATCCCCGCTGCAGTTCCTGGGACACTGCCGAGACCTCCGGCGTTGGCCGGTCGCCGAAGAGCTGTCGGCCGGCGGGGCTGTCCAATGTGCCGAACGCCAGGGGAACGTCGATGCTGTGGCAGGCGCCCAGGACTCCGCCGGACGCCGGAGCCGCCAGTTGCAGCTCGAAGAGAAACGATGTGCCTCCCGCCGCTTGGTTCGCCCGGGCCAGCTGCAGTGACGGCATCCGGAAGAGGGCATCGGAGTAGACCAGTTCGAGCAGTTCTTCGGGGGTGGCTCGCGGGTAGGCGGCGCGGTAGGCGGCGGCGCCGTCCGGTGCCGGGGCGAACAGATCCAGGGCCGTACGGGCCTCGTCCTCGGTGAAGGTGCCCAGCCGCCCCATCATGACGCTGAACAGCCGGAATTCATCGCGGGTGTGGCCGACGAGGAGCTCGATTCCCCCTGTACGGCCGCCGGCCAGCGCCTTCCAGGGCGTTTCGGTGAGCACCACTTCGTCGAGGACCGGGCACACGGCGACACCGATGTGCGAGAGCCGGCCCCAACTCTCGTGGTGGCGGGGAAGGTCGACACCAAGGGCGGTGAGCTCGCCGGCAAGGCGCAAGGGGTCGATGGCGGACAGGGCTTCAGCGTCAGGCGCCGCGCCGACCCGGCCCGCGAGCGTGGCGGCGACTTCCTCCGCCAGCGCGCGGGTGCACAGCGATCCCGGCACCGAGTGCACGATGGCCCTGCGGAACAACCCGCGCGCCTTCTTCATCGTCAGAAGGGCCGCGATCGACCCCGCCCCGGCGGACTGTCCCGCTACGGTGACCCGGTCCGGATCCCCGCCGAAAGCGGCGATGTTGCGCTGGACCCATTCCAGGGCCGCGATCTGGTCGAGAAACCCGCGATTGGCCGGGGCGCCCTCGACAAGTGCGAAACCCTCGGCTGCCACCCGGTAGTTGATGCTCACCACGACCAGGCCCGCGCCGGTCAGGGCCGCAGGGTCGTACATCGGATCGCTGGAGGCCCCCGCGATGTAGGCACCACCGTGGATCCACACCAGCACGGGCAGCCCTGCCGGCCCCAGGGCCGGGGTGCTGACGTTGAGGGTGAGCCAGTCGTTCCCGACCGAGCTCTCGGCCGTCGGTCCCGCCTGCGGGACCACGGGGCCGAACTCGGTCGCCTGCCTCGTACCGTCCCACTTCTTGACCGGGACGGGCGCCCGGAAGCGCAGCGGTCCGACCGGCGGCTGAGCATAGGGGATGCCACGGAACACCGCATGCTCCCCCCTCCAGCGCCCTTCGACGAGGCCCTCCGCAGTCCGTGCTCCTGGCTGTCCGGACATGCCACACCCTTCCTTCGCGAGCGGACTCCCAGCTTTTACCTGTCAGCTGTAATATGTCAACTGTATTGAAACAAGGGAGGCGACGATGCCCAAGCAGGTGGATCACCGCGAACGCCGCGAGACGATCGCCCGAGCGCTGTGGCGCGTAGTGGAACAACGCGGCATCGCGCATGCGAGCGTCCGCGAAGTGGCCCAGGAAGCGGGCATCTCCCACGGCGCGGTGCAGCACTACTTCGCCACCCGGGAAGAGATGTTGGTCTTCGCCATGGACTTCGCGTCCGAACAGACATCGCTGCGCGTCGCCGAAGGCGTCAGGGAACTCGGCAACCTGCCGCACCCCCGTGACATGCTCCGGGTGATGCTTACGGAGATGCTCCCGCTGCATCCCGACGCGCGCGCGACGAGCCGGATGAGCGCCGCCTACGTCCTGGAGGCGCTGCACGACGCGAACATCCATGCACGCGCACGTGACGGGCTGGCTCACGGCCGCGACCTCGTCGAGCGGATCGTCCGCCAGTCGATCACCGATGGTCGCATCGGCCCCGATCGCGACCCGGCGACAGAGGCCAACCTGCTCCTGACGCTCACCGGCTTGACCCCGCTCATCGAACTGGGCGTGATCGAGCCCCAAGAGGCCTTGACCGCTGTCGACCAGCACCTCGATCGACTGTTCACGAACAAGACCTGACCGTACCCAATCGTCGGCGGTCGCCTTCCGGTACGGACGGCTGCTGTCACGAGTTGCTTGGAGAGTGGTCTCCAAGCAACTCGTACTCGCACTGCCGGAACCTCCGCACTCGGCAGTCGCACCCCTGGCTCGCGGGCAGCGTGTGGGCCTCCGTGACGGCCATCAATGGCGGCACGCGCTCGACCCAACCGGTCTGACCCACCTACGGGAGGCCGGGAGAACCGGTCGATACCGATGGGGAAGTCGCGGCGCGGGAGGCCTGAGAGCGTTCGCGGGTACTTCGAGTCGCCCCCGGAGGTGATCACCGGGCTCACCGGCGTGCTTGCCCCCGGGTGCGGCGGATGCTGAACACGGGCGGCGGTACCCGCCTGTCGCTATTCGCCTGTTGCTTCTTCGCCTCGCTCGGTCCGGTCCTCATGGGAGCGAGGAGGCCGGGCCGGTTGCTCCCGGAGGAGGGCCAGATGCGCGTGAAGGACGTCGTAGGCCTCTTGCGGGGTGAGGTGGCCGATGAGGACGTGTGTGGTGAGGCCGTCCGCGAGGGCCAGGAGGGTGCGGGCCTCCCGTTGTGGGTCGAGGGACGCGGTGCCGGCTTCCGAGATGAGGCGGGTGAACGCCTCCTGCAGGGCTGCGTAGTTCGTCTGCAGCACCTTGGCGAGCGCCTTGCTGACAGCCGCCTGTGCGACGAAGGCGAGCCAGACCCTCGCCTCGGCGCGGTGCTCTTCCCTGAGCAGTGAGACCTCGGCGGCGGCATGGCCCAGGGTGGTGTCGGCCGACTGGGCAGGGCTCCTGACGAGGTGGGCCCGTACGCGCCCGCTGATTCGCTCGCCGATGTGCCCGAGAGCGAATACGAGCATCTCCTCCTTGGTGCGGAATCACCGTTGAACGGCGCCCATGGACACCTGCGCGCGGGCGGCGACGTCGCGCAGGGTCACGCCCTCGAGGCCGCGTTCGTCGAAGCGCTGGGGCCGCTCACGGGCGTGCCGTTCACCGTGAAGGAGACCACCGCCGTCGAAGGCGTGCCGACCACGTTCGGCTGCGAACGCTTCCGCGATCTGGTGGCGCCGGCCGACGCTCCTCCGGTGGCGCGGCTGCGCGCGGCCGGGGCCATCCCCATCGGGCACAGCAACATGCCCACCCTGATCCCGGCGGGGATGCACACACGCAGCGAACTGTTCGGCGACACGGTCAATCCGTGGGACAGCAGCCGAACCCCCGGCGGCAGCAGCGGAGGTGACGCGGTGGCCGTGGCCACGGGCATGGCGGCGCTCGGGCTCGGCAACGACTCCGGGGGATCGGTGCGCGTCCCGGCGCAGTTCTGCGGTGTGGCCGGGCTGAAGCCGTCCATGGGACGATTTCCGGCGGACCACCGCATTCTGGGCCTGGACGACCCCGGCCCGGCGTCCCAGATGCTGGTCACCGACGGCCTGCTGGCCCGGAGCGTGGGCGACCTGCGGCTGGCTTACGAGGTGTTGGCCGGGACCGATCCACGAGACCCGCGGGCCGTACCGGTGCCCGCGTACGGCGAAGCGCTCCCCGGGCCGGTGAAGGTCGCGGTCGTGGCGGACCCCGGCGGACACGGCGTCCACCCCGCGGTTCGCGCAGCCGTCGAGACCGCGGCCGACGCACTCCACGACGCCGGTTACGACGTGCGCGAGGTACAGGACGTACCGCGGATGGACGAGATTCTTGAGGCGTACGGCCGGATCACCGTGACCGAGTTCGCCCCGGCCTGGCCGGTGGTGCGCAAGTTGCTCGGCGAAGGCGGGGACCGCTTCATCGAGATGGCGATGGAGCAGACCCCGCCCGCGAGCGCGGACGAGTTCATGAAGCTGATGGGCACCTGGATGACCGTCCGCCGCGCGTGGGCCGAATTCCTCGACGCGTACCCGCTGTTGCTCGGACCGTCGTTCACCGAGCCACCGGTCGAGCCGGGACTGGAGCCGCGCGACCGAGCGGGCCGGGACCGGGTCGCGGCCCCCGCACCCCTCACCCTCGGCACGCCGCGCCGTCCCGGCAGCCTGGCTGAAGCATCCCCGTTCGCCACGGACCGTCGCGTGGGCCGGTTCGATACGGATGACGCAGCCAGGGGCAGGCGTTACCCGGCCGTGTGCGCGAGGACTGCGGCGGCCAGTTCCTCGTGCACCTCCGGCGGCAGTGTGTGCCCCATGCCCGCCACGATCAACAGCCGCGCCCCGGGGATCTGCTCGGCGATGATCGCGCTGTGGCCCGGCTTGGCCGGCTCGTGGCTGCCCTCGATGACCAGCGTGGGCGCCTTCACCTGGTGCAGCACACCCACCGGCTCGAAGTCCGGCCTGGCCATTGCGGCCAGCCGGTGGTTGGCCACCGCCGACAGGTCGCGGGCCCGGTCGTGGATCCGTTCCTGCAGCCGACGCGCCGCATCCTCGTCGAACGGCAGCCCGGCGCCGTGCAGCACGCGCTGTTCGGCGATCATGCCGTTGATCCGGGCGCGCCGGTCCTCCGGCGCCGGGGCGGCCATGAGCGCACGGTAGAACGCCGTGAACTCCGGCTCCGGCTCCGGCAGGCTCGCCTCGGGCTGCGGCTGCCCCATCAGAGCCCGCATGATCACCTGACCTTCGCCGCCGCCCAGCGGCGAGGAGCCGATGACGGTCAGCGAGCGCACCCGCTCCGGCCGTTCCACCGCGACGAACTGCCCCAGCAGCCCGCCCGCCGAGTGGCCGACCAGGTGCGCGCTCTCCAGGCCGTGGGCGTCCATCACGCGGTACACATCGTTCTTGATGTCGTCCCACGTGTACGGCTCCGCCGTGAAGTCGACGGTGCCCGACATACCGGTGTCACGGTGGTCGTACCGGATGACCCGGCGGCCACCGGAGACAAGGCGGCCGACGAACTCGTCCGGCCACAGGACGCCCTGCGACATCGAACCCATGATCAACAGGATCGGCGCGTCCGTCACGGCGCCGAACTCTTCACTCCAGATGTTCACTTCATTCATGTCTCAGAGCATGTCCGAATCCGTTACGGGCGCCTTCTGTAGAACTACTAGTCGCGCCAGTTCCGTGCGGGAGCCGATGCCGAGCTTCGGATAGATCTTGTACAGGTGGTACTCGACCGTGCGCGGACTCAGGAACAGCTGGGCAGCGATCTGCTTGCTCGACAATCCGTCGGCGACCAGGCCCGCGATACGCAGCTCCTGCGGGGTCAGCGCGTCGAGCACGGCCGGGGGTGAGACCTGCCCGCTCCCGCCCGCCGCCCGCAGCTCACCCTGCGCACGTCTCGCCCACGGTCCTGCGCCCGCCCGTTCGAACGTCTCCCATGCCATCCGCAGATGCGCCCGCGCCTCGCCCGGCCGCTGCGCGCGGCGCAGGCGCTCACCCAGCAGCAGAGCCGTCCTGGCCGCCTCGAACGGGTTGGTGTGCAGCCGCAAGGCCTCGCCGAAGGCGTCCTCGGACGACTCGGCCAGGCCCCGGCAACGGGCCAGCAGAGCGCGGGACTCGGGCGTCGCAGCGTGCGCGGACCACCGCTCGTACGCCTCCAACACCGCCCGCGCCCCCACCTCGTCGCCCGCGCCCACGGCGGCCTCCACGCGATCCGGCGCCGTTCGCCACACCACGGCGGGATGCCCGACACCCGGTCCCGCCGCGGCGAGGGCCATGAAGCGGTCATGCGCCGTCACATAGCGTCCCAGGCACAGGTCGAGCAGGGCCAGCGCGTAGGCGGCGACCCCCACCCGCAAACCCACCCGATGCGGCACGGCGATCGCCAGCGCCTCGCGGGCCTGCCGTTCGCAGGTCTCCTCCTCGCCGCGCAGCGCCGCCAGCACCGCCAGGTTGGCCAGATGCGCGGCCACCGTGTTCTCGTATCCGGCCTCGCGGGCCAGTTCCAGGGCCTCCTCGGAGATGGCCCGGCTGATGTCCAGCCGCCCCGCCATGCGCTCGGCCGTCGCGACGAACTCCAGCACGACCGGCAACTGCCCGGTCATCCCCGACACCCTGGCCACCCGTCCGGCCCGCTCGGCCATCTCGGCCGCCAGATCCGACTCGCCCAGCTGGCTGGCCGCGGCCGCCGCCCACAGGTACTCCGCAGCCTCCCCCAGCTCACCGACCCGCATCAGCGCCCGCCGCAACAGGCCCGGCCCGGCATCGTCGCCGTCCAGTGTCAGACCGATCCCGGCCACCGTGTCGCGCAAGAACCCCTCGGGGTGCGCTGCCGCTCTCCGCCCCAGCTCGACGACGGCCGCCGTGTCACCGACGTACGAGGCGGCTTCCACAGCATCGGCCAGCATGTCCAGGCTGTCGCCCGCCGCAAGGATCCGTACGGCCTCGGCGGCGTTGCCCGAGTTCAGCTCGAACCGGCCGCGCAGCCGGGCGATCTCCATGATGAGGTGGGCGTCGGCGCCGGCCAGGTCGCGTGCCTCGGCCAGCAGCGACTCCGCCTGCCCCGGGCGGCCACCGAGCCAGGCCATGACGGCGGCGTCCTTCAGACGGACGGCACGGGCGTGCGGCTCGGGCGTCAGCTCGGCGGCCCTGGCCAGGGCGGTAGCGGCGGTGCCGTACCCACCGCGGTCACGCGCCCGCTCCGCGGCCGCCACCAGCTCGGCAGCGACCCGCTCGTCCTGGCCCATCGCGGCTCCGGCCAGGTGCCAGGCGCGACGGTCACCCTCGGCCAGCCCCGCCAGCATGCCGTGCACCCGGCGGATCTCGGCGGCGGTGGCCGCCTCATACACCGCCGACCGGACGAGCGGATGGCGGAAGTGGACACGCACGCCCGAGAGTTCCGCAAGCCCGGACTCCTCCAGCTCGGCCATCGCCATCCGCCCGGTCCAGGCCCCGGTGTTCTCCCCGGGCCGTACCGTTCCATCGGCGGACAGCCGGCCGGCGGCGCGCAGAACCAGGCCGAGGTCGGCCTCCACCGCGGCGACCAGGGCGAGCAGCCGGGCAGAGGCGGACAACGCGGTCACCTGATCACCGAACAGCCGGACGCCACCGGGCAGCGGGTCGGGCAGCGGTTCGCGCCCCGTGAGCTGTGCCGGCGTCAGGCGGGCGGCGATCTCTCCGAGGGCGAGCGGGTTCGCGCCGGTCAGTGTGACGAGTTCGCGCGCCACACCGGGCGGCACATCCCAGCGGGACGCCAGCATCTCGGTCGCTGCGGCTCCGGGCAGGCCACGCACCTCCACCGTCAAGGGCACACCCTTGACCGGAGCGTCCCCGCGCACGGCGAACAACATCGCGATCTTCTCTGTCCCCAGCCGTCTTGCGGCAAACAGCAGTGCGTCGGCCGAGGCCCGGTCGGCCCACTGGAAGTCGTCGACCACACAGAGCAGCCCGTCCGGAGCGGCGGCCTCGGCCAGCAACGACAGCACGCCCGCGCCCAGCAAGTACCGATCGCCGTCACCTCCGGCGGCAAGCCCCAGCGCGGCGCGCACAGCGTCGCGCTGCGGTACGGGAAGCGCGTCCAGCGAGCCGGTCACCGGCGACAGCACCTGGTGCAGCGCGGCGAACGCCAGGTCGGACTCGGCCTCGACGCCGGTGGTCCGCAGCACGCGCATCGCGCTGCCTCGCACGGCCGCCGTGTCGAGAAGAGCCGTCTTGCCGACGCCTGCACCACCCCGCAACACCACCGCTCCGCCGACGCCGGCGCGAGCCCGCGCGATCACCTCGTCCAGCGCGCCGATTTCCGCAGATCTGCCATAGAGCACGATCACACACTGTAGGAGACCGCCACGCCGCCCCGTCCTCGGGGAGCGGTCTCTCACGGGCGACTCCTACCGCAGTGAACGCCGCAGCGGAAGACAGTGCGGCATGTACGGACCACGCGTTCATCGGAGGATCGGCGTGGCGCCGGTCGCGGCGACGGACAGGTCCCAGAGCCGGGCGGCCTCGTCGGGGTCGATGGCGTACGCGCGGACGCCGCCGTCGTCCATGGGCTGGTCCGGGGCGGAGACGCGGGCGACGTCGCAGTCCTCCAGATAGAGCCCGCCGCGGCCGTCGAGGAGCAGGGACGTGGCGGCCCACAGGCCGGTGGCGGCGCCCTGGGAGGGGGACTTGAAGTCGGCGCCGATCACGTTGCCGTGCTCGTCCACCCAGCCCCGGTCGATCTGCTCCTGAAGCGGCATCTCGCGCTGGAGACCGGTGATGATCTTGCCTGGGTGGAGTGCGAACGCGCGGACGCCGTCGTTGTGCCCGAGGGCGTCGAGGTGTACGGCGAACAGGGCGTTCGCGGTCTTGGACTGACCGTAGGCCAGCCACTTGTCGTAGCCGGTGCGGAAGTGCGGGTCGTGCCGGCGGATGGCGGTCAGGGTGTGTCCGGCGGAGCTGTTGACGATCACGCGCGCGCCGCCTGCGGCGGCCAGGAGCGGGTAGAGCTCGCAGGCGAGTGTGAAATGCCCGAAGTGGTTGATGGTGAGCTGGCTTTCCCAGCCGGGTCCGACACGCCGATCCGGGGTGGCCATGACTCCCGCGACGGCCATCAGGAGGTCGAGCCGGTCGAGACAGTCGCTGATGTGCGCGGCGGCCGAGCGGACGCTGCCGAGGTCGGCCAGGTCCATGGGGATGACCTCGCAGTCCTTCACCTCCTGGAGAGCGGCGCGGGCGATGTGGGGACGGCGGGCCGGAACGATGACCCGGGCCCCGGCGGCCGTCAGAGCCCGGGTGGTCTCCAGACCGAGCCCGGAGTAGCCCCCGGTCACCACAGCGGTCATGCCGGAAAGGTCGCGGTCGGCCACGATGTCCTCGGCGGGGGAGGCAGCGGAGAAAGGTGAGCCGAGCGGCTGCTGATCAGTAATGGTCATGCCTCCGACGCTACGATCTGGAGCAAGGTCTAGATCAAGTCCAGGAGTGAGCGGCATGACGACCACCGAGGCTGCCGCGCTGTCGCTGAGCATCGGCGAGGTGGCCGAACGAACCGGACTGAGCGTGCACGCCCTGCGCTTCTACGAGCGCGAAGGTCTGCTGGTCGGGCCGGTCCGACGCACGTCGGGCGGCAGGCGGCGCTACACGTCCTTCGACGTCGACTGGCTGCTGATCTGCGTCAAGCTCCGCGAATCCGGTATGCCGCTCGCTGACCTCAAGCACTTCGCCGAACTGGTACGGCAAGGTCCGGGCAACGAGGCAGAGCGCCTGCGACTGCTCGATGCCCATCGACAACGTGTCGACGCACAGATCCAGGCGCTGGAGGAGTGCCGGTCCGTCATCACCTGGAAGGTCGGCGTCTACGCCGAGCATCTCGCCCGCGGCAAGGCCGGTGGGCTCTGGGACCCGACAGTCTGAGGCACAGCCCGGACCATCCCCGGCATCGTGAAGAAGCTGGTCATCGAGTCCGGAGGAACGCGGGCGAGACCCCCTCGGCCGCTTCGCTCTGCCGGGCAGCACGGCCGGGTGTTGCAATCGTGGTCCCAGCACCCGTTCCGGTGAGGGACGGATCTGGGTCATGCGATATCCGGTCCTGCAGCCCAATACTCCGGTTGTCGTTCGAGACCTGCTTTCTCGGCATGATGGGTTGCCCAGCCCGTTGCGGTGATGATGTCGCGGGCGATGTCGACGGTGTTGCGTCCGTCGGTGGGGATGCGATGGACCCACGCCGGTGCGGTGTTCTCCAGATGGACGGCCATTCTCGCGCTGCGGGTCAGGTGGGCGTCGAGTTGGCTGCCGATCTCGCGGCCGCTCAGACGCTGCCGGGCGGTGGCGTCGTTCGCGGTCAGCAGCACTGCGACGATGCGCGCGGTGCCGCCCAAGGCCCGGGCGATCAGGTCGGGTTCGAGGACGGAGACCGTGTTCGTGTAGATCAGCCTTCGGCACCCGAGGGCGGAGTAGTTGCGCCACACGGCGGCCAGGTTCGACTCTGTGATCCGGGAGCGGGACGGGTCTTCCGGGGGTGCGGGGAAGATCTGGTCCAGGTTGTCGCCTTCGACCAGGGCATGGGCGATCTGTGCGGCTTGGAGTTGCACCGAGACCTCCCACCCGGCGGTGGTCTTTCCGACTCCGGCTCGTCCTCCGATCAAGAGTGCTTCCGGTCGCTCGTCATCGGGCATGAGCCGGACTCCTTCGTCGTGGTACGCCGCGTGGCCGAGCGGGAAGTCGGCCCTTTCCATCCGCTTCGGGTCAGTGAACCAGTACCACCAAAACAGAGTTGACGGTTGATCAAGGTGCGCCTCGACGAGGCGGCGTACGTGGTGTCGACGGCCACGATCGGAGTTTCGCCAGACGGCCGCAACGCGTGGGCCGATCCCGTTGAGGACGGTTCCCTCCTCGGGGACGCGCGTGTGGTAGCCGCGGCCGTAGAAGCCGGTGACGCCGACCCGAGCGAGTTCCTGCCCGACGGGAGTGGCGGGGACAGCGGTACGGAAGAGCAGTTCGTGGAATTCGACCCCCTCCCAGATGGGATGCGGCGTCACGGACGTGATCCGCAGATCCTCCGGGCCGTGGTGGTCGATGGCGCGCCACGGGGCGAGCCCCGGCAGGAAGGGGAGGCGTGCGTGCCCGTTGACGAGGATCCGGCCCCCGCGGCGCACGAAGTCCTCCAGCAGCTCGCGCCGCCGCTCCAGATGGAGCGGGTCGCAGTCGAGGGAGAGCATCAGCCCCGTGACGCCGTCGTCGAGCACTTGGTCCAGGTCGTACAGGTCGACCGTGGGCACGGGCCGTCCGGTGACGGAATCCACCACGGGGGAGGGGCCCATGGTCACGTATCGCACCGTGTTTTCGGCCGGGCAGGGGCGGCAGGGGCGGTGTCGCGCGTGACGGGTCCACGTCCCCAGTGGGTCGCCGCGCTCCTTGCGGCCACTGGCGTCTGCCGCCGCGTCTCGGCCATGGGGGCAGGAGCGGGGAATGGCTTCTCGGCATCGGCCTCACCTGGCGGATTCCACGGTTGTCCCGAGCCCCCTGGTCCATCCTGGTTGGTAGCCTCCCGGGATGACTGCGCCTTTCGATGAAGCCGTCCGCGCCCGACTGCAAGCCCCCAACATCTGGTACGTCGGCACCGTGTTCGCCGACGGGGCACCGCAGGTCAGCCCGATGTGGGTGGATCTGGAGGGGGAGGGGGAGCTGACGTTCAACACCTCGGTGGGTCGGGTGAAGGAGGAGAACCTGCGCCGCGACCCTCGCGTCTATCTCTCGCACGCGGACGTCACCGACCCCTTCGACCGAGTGCAGATCAGTGGTGTGGTGGCCCGCTTCATCGAGGGTGAGGAGGCGCACGACCGAATGGACCGGCTGGCCCGCAAGTACTTGGGCGTCGAGCGTTTCGAATGGACCATGCCAGGGGAACAGCGGGTCGCGGTGATCGTGCGCCCGGTCAAGGTGCGGCACATCGTCGGGGTGGAGCGGTTCCGGCCCGGCGGCCCCGTCCCCGCCCCCTGACCGCCGCACCCGTCGTGACGCAGCGGCTCGAACCTCGGCCGTCCCGAAGGGATCTCCGCTGAGCAGGAGGCGGTGCGGGGCCGGAGTGCCGCCCGTTCTCGTCGGCACCGGCGGGCTCGCGGCTCGCCGACCGCCTCCGGGACCGCTGAACGAACGCCGCTTTCACGCGTTGTGGAGCGAAGGAGGCCATACAGGCGACGACCGGGCCCCAGGCCGAGCACGGCTGTCTCGGCCTCCCCGGCGAGACCGATTGCGTGGGCCGGCAGGAGTTCACGCAGAGGCCTTTGGAAGCTGCTCAAGGTCGGAAACGCGACAGCGTTTGCAACCCATCGGTCATCCGGTTGATTGCGTCTCTGGCTTCGACTCGTCGGTGTGATGTCCACCGAACTGCCTGACACGGCAAGACGATGGCTGTATTCCGTGGTATGTGAGAAATGCGGATGGGGCGGGCCGGTGCCCGCGGCACGCCGACGGCGTGAGGCGGTACGCATGGGGAGGGAAGCGGTCGAGGACGCTCAGCCCGGACACGTTGCCGGTCCTGGCCTCGACCGCCGTACCGACCACCGGCGTCCCGGCCGGCGCCACAGGTCCCTCGCCGCCCTGTCCCGCGCCCTCCCCACCCCGCTGAAGGAGCCCTCACCGTGACCGAGCAGCAGCCATTCGTCCTCGACCCCACCGGCTCCAATCACCATGCCGAGCACCACGCATTACGTGCCCGCGGAGCGGCCGCACTCGTGGACATCCTCGGGGTGACCGCGTGGTCCGTATCCGATCCCGGCGTCCTGAAGCAGCTCCTGATGCGCGCGGACGTCTCCAAGGATGCTCGGGCGCACTGGCCGGCCTTCGCCGACACGGTCACCACCTGGCCACTCGCGCTCTGGGTGGCGGTCGACAACATGTTCACCGCCTACGGCAGCGATCACCGCCGCCTGCGTCGACTGATCGCCCCTGCCCTGTCGGCCCGCCGCATCGCCGACCTGACGCCCGTCGTCGAGGACCTCGTCACTGGCATCCTCGACGACCTGGACGTCCTCCCGGCCGGCGAAGTGGTCGACCTGCGCGAGCACTTGGCCTATCCGCTGCCGATCGCGGTCATCGGTCGAATGATGGGCCTCTCCTCCGCCCGGCGGAACGGTCTCCGTGCAGTGGTGGACCGGGTCTTCGCCACTACCCTCTCCGCCGACGAAGCCGCTGCCAACACGGCGGCGCTCTACCGGCTTCTCGACGATCTGATCGCCGCGAAGCGGTGCGAGCCCGGAGACGACATGACCTCCCTCCTGATCGCCACGCGGGACGAGGACGGCGACGGCGGTTCCCTTACCGACGCCGAACTACGCGGCACCCTCGTGCTGATGATCAGCGCCGGCTACGAGACGACCGTCAACGTCATCGACCAGGCGATCACAGCCCTGCTGACCGACCCGGAGCAGCTGAGCCACGTCCGTGCCGGCCGGTGCGGCTGGAGTGACGTCGTCGAGGAGACGTTGCGCCACGAGCCGGCCATCAAGCACCTGCCTCTGCGCTACGCGCTCAAGGACATCCCTCTGCCCGGCGGGCAGATCATCCGGACCGGGGACGCGATCCTCGCCTCCTACGCCGCCGCCAACCGCCACCCGGACTGGCACGGTGGGAACGCCGACCTCTTCGACGCCACCCGAACCACCAAGGATCACCTGGCTTTCGGACACGGCGTCCACTTCTGTCTCGGTGCGCCCCTCGCCCGCCTCGAAGTCGTCGCAGTCCTGCGTCAGCTGTTCGCGCGCTTTCCCGACGCCCAACTCGCGGTACCCGCTGAGGAACTCCAGCCTGTCCCCACCTTGATCAGCAACGGACACGTCGCACTGCCCGTCCGCCTGCGGCCGGTAGCCGACTGAGACCACACCAATGGGATGGACGACTGGCTGGAGCGGGGCGACGGTCCTGCAACGGCCCGGAACTCGTTCCGCGTAAAGGGAGTTGACGGGCCGCTCTGCGATCTGCTGACGGACCCGGGGCACCGGTGCGCTCGACAGGCCCCTGGGCATCCGCCGTGTGCTGCTGTGCTGCCTCTCCTCCTGCCTCCGCGGCCTCGGCCCATCGCCGGGAGCGGTGGGCGGCACGCCCACGTCCCGCGTGCGTGCCGCCCAGGAAAGCCGTGGTGGCATGCGCCCGTGGGGGGGGGCTGCTCCTGTCCACGGCATACTGGGCCGCTGCGGGAGAAGAGAGGCTCACCTATGACCCGGCAGCACACGGAGTACGACGTCCTGGTGGTCGGAGGCAGCGGGGTGGACACCATCGTGCGGGTCGACGCCCTGCCAGTCCCGCTCGCCGACTCGGTCCATGTCGGGCCGATCGAGGAATGGCCGGGCCACACCGGAGGGAACGTGGCCCTCGGCTCCCGGGCGCTCGGACTGAAAGTCGCACTCCTCGACTGCATCGGCGACGACTGGATCGGTGCTCAGGTGCGCGAGCGACTGGCGGCGGGGGACGTGGAGTTCGTCCCGCTGATCTCCCCGGCGGGCACCCGCCGCGCCGTGAACCTGGTGGATGCGACCGGACGCCGGATGTCGTTCTACGACGCCCGCGACCCGGCCGAGCTGAGGATGCCACAGGACTTCTATCTGCCGAGGCTGCGCCGCACCCGACACGTCCACCTGTCCATCATGAATTTCGCCCGATTCCTGTATGACGACATCGAGAAACTCGGTGTCCCCGTCTCCACGGACCTGCATGACTGGGACGGACTGGCAGACCACCACCGGGAATTCGCACTCCGCTCCGACCTGGTCTTCCTCAGTGCAGCGGGCGCGGGCGAAGGCACCTTCGCCCTCATGAGGGAGATCCTCCGCGAGGGCCGCGCCGACACCGTGGTCGCCACGGCGGGCTCGGGCGGCTCCCACGTACTCACCCGGGGCGGCGGCTCCACTCCGCACCACATCCAGGCGACCACCCCACCCGCACCGGTGGTGGACTCCAACGGCGCGGGGGACGCGTACGTCTGCGGCTTCCTGTACGGAAGACTTGCCGGCCGGGATCCACTGGAATGCGGTCGCCTCGGAGCCGTGGCAGGGGCGTACGCCTGTACCGCGCCGGGTTCCACCGCGCTCGTCCCGCAGGAAGCCCTGCTGGCATCGGACGACATCCGGAACGGGAGTCAGTAGTCCGTGCCACCCCGGGGTGCCGTCCTTTCGACCACCGAGGATCGCGGCGCCCCGCTCAGTCCCCCAGAATCCGAGCGGTGAACCCCGCACGGCCGGCGAGCTCCGTCAACTCCTCGGCCCGCGGGGCGCGCAGACACACCACCGGGTAGCAGTCCGATTCGATGTCGAGGACGGCGAGCGCAGCACCGACATCGCGGCAGTGCCGACCGCAGGCCGCCAGGAACTCGTATGTCGGCAGCGACATCTCGTCGGCGTCGAACAGCACCCAGGGGGCCACGGACGGCCAGGAGACGAGCATCCTCAACTGGGCCCGGATCTCCTGTGGATCCACCTTCCAGTCCAACTCCGCGAGCAGCCGGTGATCGCAGAGCGCATCCACGAGCGCTATCCACGCGAGGTTCACGACGGGCTCGTCGATGCCGCGCTCCGCGAGCTGGTCCGCATGCGTCCGCACATAGCCCTCGGGATCGTCGTGGGCGCGCAACACCCGCTCGACGACATTCGGATGAGCTGGGGCGAGTAGCGATGCCATGGCTTCGAGAGACGTACGGACGGGGTCGGTGCCGGACATGGTGTGTGCTCCTTGGGCGATTGTGCGACCGAGGTCGTCGCCGAGGCGAGGGCGTTCTCCCGGGCGTTCATGAAGAAGCGTGGCACGCGGGTATGACAGCGGGCGCCGCGTC
The DNA here is from genome assembly GCF_053593015.1 of Streptomyces sp. NPDC002403. Taxonomy (NCBI): domain Bacteria; kingdom Bacillati; phylum Actinomycetota; class Actinomycetes; order Kitasatosporales; family Streptomycetaceae; genus Streptomyces; species Streptomyces sp. NPDC002403. Next base: position 55,277 of record NZ_JBSFBQ010000022.1, read on the forward strand.
GGGCCGACCCGCCAGGGCGTGCGTCCGAAGCGCACGAGCCGCAGTTCGGTGCGGCGGAATCCGTCCAGGAGGCGTCGGCTGCGCGCTGACGACCAACGGCGGGGGCGGTGGGAGCACGGCCATCTACCGGGAAGGGAACGCGGGGCGATGGAACGGCGACCGGGCGAGGACCCGGTCGGCAGGCGGCGTGGTGGGAGTGCCCGGCGAAAGTCGTACGGCGTAGGCATCCGTTGTGGACTATCGGAGCCCGGCGGGAAAAAGGGCGGCTCAGGAAGGTGACTTGATCCAGGGCGCGTCGGTTGCGGACAGCCGGTGCGTCACCACGGAGATCACCGCAAGCAGCAACGCCGAAAGGGCCAGGGCGAGGACAAGACGGCCGTTCAGGACCAGCGCGGCTCCGCCGAGAGCGCCCAGGAGCATGGCCAGAACCGACAGGATCCGGCGGCCCGCTCGCGGCGCCGCGCCGCCCGCAGCGGAGGAGTCCGCGGCGAGTCCCGTGAGAGTCAGGGTCAGCACGGTCGTGGTGAGATCGGGGACGCCGAGACGCCGGGCAACTGCGTTCTGCATCCCCATCGCGACCCCCAGGGACACGACCAGCGTGTATTGGACGCCGGTGGTGACCCGCCCGCCGGTGACCGACGCGGCCACCACGGCGACGACGAACAGGAGCGTCTGCACCGCCGCGGCCGTCTTCAACAGCCTGCCGCGGTGCCCGGCGAACCGGTTGCCCAGTCCGCCGCCCGCCAGCGCGCCCGTCAAAAACGCGACCAGCGCCACGACGGAGGCGAGGGCGGACAGACCCGGTGCGCCCGCGAGAGCGAATCCGAGGAACACCACATTGCCGGTCATGTTGGCGACGAAGACGTGCCCGAGCCCCAGATAGCTGACCGCGTCGACCAGGCCGGTGACCACGGTAAGCGTCAGCAGCAGAGGCGGCAGCGGACCGTGGCGGTCACCACGGGGCGGCGCGAGTGTGTGGGCCGCGTCGCTCAGCAGCTTGCGCATGGGTCCTCGTTTCCGGTGCCGGGGGCCGGCGGTGCAGCACAGGCGGGTCGGCAGCCCGCTGGCGGGCCCCGGGCACGATCGCGGCGACGGCGCCCCACACCGGTCGGTCGGTGGGCCCGACGCGTGGTCGGGGGACCACCGGCCGGGGGCCGGTGAGAGTCAGCGCCGCCGAGACGACTACGACTACCAGCGGGTACTCGTAGCCATCATTCCGCACCCACAGCCCCTTGGGCCACCTGACGGTGCCCACGACCGTCATCACGCCCATGGCGCCCGTCGCGGCCAGGGGCGTGAGCAGCCCGGCGGCCAGGAACAGGCCGGCCCCGATCGCCTCTCACCAGCTGTTCCGGGCCATTTCATGGTGGAGGGGGCGAGGCGGACTTCATGTCCAGAGCTGTTCGCCGAGCGTCCCGGCGGATGCTGTGCCGGGCAGGACGTAGGCCACGGCCGAGGCCCGGTGCTGGAGGAACGGGGTGAGGGCGTCGCGGCCGGCCAGGCGGTTCTGGACGCGGGTGAACTGGGCGGCGTCGCGCATGAAGGCACAGAAGAGGAGCCCGCGGTCGGCCGGGCCGTCGTCGTAGCTGTAGCTGCGGCGGAGCATCCGGGCACCGCCGTCGAAGCGGGGGCTGGCGAGACGCACGTGGGCGGTGGCGGGGATGACGTAGGAACCGTCGGGGTTCTTGGCGTAGATGTCCGGCTCGTCGTGCTCGGCGGTGCCACTGAGGGCGACGCCGTCGCGGGCACGGCGGCCGATCGCCCGGTCGCGCCGGCTCTCGGAGAGGGCCGCGAAGCCGGTGACATCCATGCGGATCCTGCGGTAGACCAGAACGGTGCCGTCCTCGTGGGCTCCGGGAGGGCCCCAGACCCACTGCTCGGCCGCCGCGTGATCGGGGTTGGCGGTGCCGTCCTTGGCGCCGAACAGGTTGCGCGGGGTGGTGCCCGGGGTCGTGTGGGGCAGGAAGCCGGACTGGGTCCAGCGAGGCACCGCGCCGGCCGTGTGGGCGGCCCCGCCGACGAGTTCGGCAACGACGGTGAGCGTCCAGCGGTCGGCTGCGCACAGTTGGACCAGAAGATCGCCGTCGCTGCGGCGCGGATCGAGGCGGTCGCCGGGGAACGGCGGCAGCTCCTCCAGCGAGGCCGGGACGTCGAGGCCGAGCCGAGCGGCGAGAGCGGGGCCGATCCCGACCAGAGAGGTGAGCCGGGTCACACCGCCCCCCTGGAGCCGCGGGTCCGGCGGGGCGTCGGAGGCGGCGGTGGCGAGCGTGCTGGTCAGCACGCCGAGGACGCTGCGAAGGGCCTTCCGGCCGTCGGCGGCCGAGCTCTGGGGGAGGTCGAAGGAGAGCAGGTGCGTCGCCGGTTGCTGGGGAGCCGTGACACCTGCCTGTCGGGCGCCGTGGAAGGGGATCGCGGCCTCGGACGCAGGGGCGCCGGCGGTGGAACGGCCGGCTGTCCGGTCGTCTCGCGCCAGTTCGTCGGCTGCCACGCCGACCCCGGCAGCGAGCACCGCCCCGGCTGCGAGCAGTGCCCGACGCCGCCCGAAACCGGTCTCCGTGGGTCGGGACGGATCCTGCGCATTTCCCTGTTCGGTGGGCATAGGCCTATTGGAGACGATAAAACATCTGCCATGCAAACCCTGTCTACGGAACGCCTGTTGAACCGCTCGGCAGTCCCGAAGGAGGTGTGCCGGGCGGCGCTGCGTCTGTCGGTGCTGGTCGTCGCGGTCGCGTTGGCGGCCACCGGATGCTCCGGTACGGGGTCGACGTCCGGGGATGCGCGGCACCCGGCGGGGAGCGTGTTGCGCGTCCCGCAGGACTTCCCCTCGGTGCAGCAGGCGGTGGACACCGCTCGTGAGGGCGAGACGGTACTGATCGGCCCGGGCGTGTACCGGGAGAGCGTACGCGTCACCAAACCCCGCTTGGTGCTGCGCGGAACGGACCGCAACAAGGTGGTCCTCGACGGCGGTCTGCGTCGTGCCAACGGCATCACCGTGACCGGCGCCGGCTCGGTGGTCGAGAACCTCACCGTGCACGGCTACCTCGCCAACGGCGTACTGTTCACCGGAGTCACCGACGAGCGGCTGCAGCAGCGCGGCGCCGGCGGCTCGGCCTACGACCCGCTGGACACCACCCGCTTCCCTCCCGTCCGGGGCTTCCGCGCGACCCGGGTCACGGCGTACAACAACGGCCTGTACGGCATCTACGCCTTTGACGCGCGCGACGGCGTGATCGAGGACTCCTACGCCTCCGGGCACGCCGACTCCGGCATCTACGTCGGTCAGTGCAAGCCCTGCGGCACCGTCGTCCGCGGCAACACGGTGGAGCGCAACGCGGTCGGCATCGAACTGACCAATGCCTCGGACAGCCTGTCGGTGCTGGGCAATCGCGTCGCCCGCAACCGGGTCGGCGTCACGGTCAACTCCAACGATCTGGAGGCCCTCGCCCCGCAGCACGGCGCGTTGATCGCGGGCAACGTGGTCGCCGACAACAACGCCTCCGACACGCCCGAGCAGGCGGACGGGGGGTTCGGCATCGGTATCGGCATCGGCGGCGGCACCGCGAACCGCGTCCAGCGCAATCTGGTACGGGGCAACCGAGCGGCCGGAGTGGTCGTCACCGACCCGCCGGGCCATCCGGCGAGCGGCAATCGCGTCGAAGGCAACCACGCCTCCGGCAACGGCGTCGACCTCGTGCTGGCCTCGGCCGACCCCGGCAACTGCTTCGCGGACAACCGGCCCGGCACCCAGAGCCCGAACGGCCTGGAGGGTCGCGCGGGTTGCGGCACCCGCGGCCGGGGCGCACTGCCCACCGGCCGGACCGCGTCGGTGCAGGCCCCGCCCGGCGTCCCGTTCAACCGGGTTCCGGCCCCACCCGCCCAGCCGTCCATGCCGGACCCGATGACCCCTGGCCGCCCGGCGACCGGCCTGCCCGGGGCCGTCGACGCGGCCGCCTATCCGCTGCCGAAGGACGTGGACGCCGTGCCGCACGCACACTGAGCACGGCGCTGCGGCGGACTCGCGGCCCCCGTTCACCGTGCCGCCACGAAGCGGGACGCGGAGGGCCGTCGGCAACCGCGGAAACCGGGGGCGCATCGGTACCGGGCCGTCAGCCGGTGCCCCACGGCGCCTCGGGAAGCTTCGCGCGGCCCTCGCGCCCGGAGAACTCCACGGTGGTCGGAGTGCCCAGGCCCGGCATCCGCATCGTCACCCGCCGAAGGCCGCCGTCGGTGTCGACCCAGTACGTCAGCGGCGACCGTCCTCCGTCGGGACCCGCACCGGGCGTGGCGCCCTGGGCGCGCGGCCCGGCGAACCGGTCGTAGCTGCGCCCGTCGATGCGGTCGCGACCCAGCCGGCGAGCTCCGGACTGCGCGAGCAACAGCGGATTGTCGGGGCGGTCGGCGCCGAGCCCGATCAGTAACTGGAGCCCGGAGTCCAGGGGATCGGTCGTGTAGGAGCGCGCGGACCAGCCCGAGCGCGGGACGCGCTCGGCCTGCTGCCAGGGCGGTCTGCTGTCGCCCTTGGGCACGGGGGCCAGGCCGAGACCTCCGGTGTCCCAGACGATCAGCCCGTGGTCGAGCTGCCCCGTGGAGGCCCCGGCGGCGCCGGAGGAACCGGTGACTCGATAGCTCCCCACGGCACGGTGGGTCCGGTAGTCCACCACCCCCTCGACCCGCACCACCACTCCGCCGCCCTCGGCGGCGGTCAGGGTCACCGCCACGGGACTGGCCTGGTACAGATTCAGCCGCGACAGCGCCAGTCTGGACGCCTCCTCCGTCGTCACCGGCCGCTCGGTGGTGGTGTCGTCGGAGTAGGCCCGGTAGGCAGCCAGGCCGCCCACTGCTGCGCCGCACGCCGTGATCGCGATCAGTGTTCTCAACCAGAGGGCCCGACGCGGCGTACGGCCGTCGGTCTTCCTCTTCCGAGCCATGCGCTCGCCTTCTCTCATCGGTCGGTCACACAGGAGGGCGGGTTCGCGAACCGTTGGTCCGCGAACCCGCCCGAGCCGGCCCTGACGGTCACCGGTGCCGGTCGCACCGCTCCGCGGCTGGGGCCTCTCATTCGGATCATGCCGGGCTCGCGGGGCCCGCCACGCACACTCGCCGCGTTGTCGTCACTCGCCAGGGCTCCGCCCCGACTCCCTCCTCCAACTCGCGATCGCACGCACCAGGTCCCGCTCCCTGATCCGGCCCGATCCAACGAAAGACCCTAGCGGTGCTGTGCCCTTCGCCTGCGCATCAGTACGACCAGTGCCGCACCGAGGACGGTGAGCGCGGCACAGCCGGCCAGGGACAGCAAAACCGCCTGGCTCGTGCCGGTGGACGCCAGGCCCGAGTTGGGTGTGTGGCCGGGTGAACCCGGTGCACCCGGTGCGCCCGGAGCCCCCGGCGAACCCGGTTTGCCCGGTCCCGGCGTCGTTGGTTTCGGTGTCGGCTCGGTGGTGGAAAGCCGTCGGTTGACCGCTGTCACCGAGACCCCGTCGTCGAGGTTGTCGGCGGTCAGCACGAGCGGACCGAACACGGCCACGTCCGGTGCGGCGTAACCCGCGGGTGGGCTGACCTCCTGCCAGTAGTACGTGCCCGGTGCGCCGGTGCCGCGGCAGACGCCGTCGGTCCCGGTCACGCACGGCTTGCCGACCTTCGTGTCCGGCTCCGCCCCGGTGGTCTGCAGTTCGTCGGAGCCGTTCGTCTCCTTCCACAACTGGAATTTCGCCCGGGCCAGCGCTCTGCCGTCCTGGTCGTGCTTGACCAGGCGCAGCACGCCCTCCTGTTGTCGGAAGCCGAAGTCGTAGGTGTGGTCGTTCTCTCCGGGCCCGCCGGTGGTCAACGCCCGCTCCGGGAAGCGCGCGTCGCGCGGGACGATGCCCTTGGAATCGATGAAGTGGTTGTCGCCGACATCCGCCTCCGTGGGCACCCACTGGTAGAGCGGACCGTCCTTGGCATAGTCGGCCGGTTTGTCGAGGCGGATGGTGTATTTGGTCCTCGGCTGGAGGCCACCGGTGACGTTCGAGTCGTCGAAGTAGTACTCACCACGTGCCGTCGTCACGGTCGTCCCCACGAGCTTGCCCGACTCGTCGTACAGGTTGACGCTCGCGCCCACGACCGGGCGCTGGCCCGGGTTCTGGATGCCCTTGCGCTCGGGGTCGTACCAGACCCGGTTGCCGATCTGGAGCGGGGCCCGGTCGCAGAGCACCTCCAGGTCGCCCATCGAGGCTCCCTTGCCGAACGGAGCGACGGCGCCCGGCGGGTTGAGGCGCAGGCCGAACTTCGGGTCCTGCGTGCCATCGCGCTGGAGGAACGACGTGCCGTACCCGAGGGCGGTGTGGTTGGGGTCGAAAGCGGAGGTCGCGATGGTGTTCTCGGTCTTGGCGAGCGCCATGCCGGCGAACGCCGTGTTGCGGTGACCACCCCAGCTGGTGTCGAAGAACCGGGTGCCCCGAGGGGACAGCCCGCAGCCGTTGTTGGTGTCCATCACATACGTGCCGTCCGCCGGGCAGGCCTTGTTCAGGTCACCGCCCGACATGACGACGGCGGCGGAGTTCGGCGTGGGACCGGCCGGCGCGCGGTCGCCGAAGCGGTCGCGGAAGGCCAGCAGCATCGAGCCGTCTGTCTCGAAGGCGATCTCGCCCAACTCCGGTTCCGGTTTGGCGATGGTGGAGTTGCCACACGGCCGGCCGTCCTGCGAGTCCGGGTAGGTGCTCGTCCACGGGAACCAGCCCGCGCCGTCGCACGGGCCGGAGCCGACCGTCGAGCCGCGCGGGTAGTCCAGCGGCTGGTTCAGCACGGCCTTCTGGAAGGAGCCGGTGCCCAGGTCGAACGGCAGAACCACCGCGCGCAGGTCCGAGACCTTCCCGGTGGACTCGCCCGAGCAGACCCCGCCGAGATAGCCGGTGCCGTCCTGCATGCCCAGGCCGAAGGGGCGCCAGTCCACCGCCGCCGGACAGCCCGGGTCCGGGATCGCGTAGACGGCCTTCGGCGCCGCCGCGGTCGCCACCGTGGCGTCATAGCGGTAGAGCTTGCGGTTGTTGAGGTTGACGACGAACAGATCCCTGCCGTCATCGGTGATCTTGATGCCGCCCAGGCTCTCCTTGCCGGGCGTGGCGAGGAAGGCGTCGTCGGTACCCTGGCCGTGGGCCGTCGTCCCCGCGTCCGGGACGACGGTGAACAGAGCGGTTTTCTTCTGCGCGGGGTCGGTCACGTAGATTCCCCCGGCGCCGCCCGGACCGTAGTCCGTGGTGCGCTTGGCCAGCGCCGAGGAGAACACCCGCTTGTCGGCCTTGTTCCACGCGATGCCGAACAGTGTGCCGGTCTCGGCGTTGGTGGCGATGTCCGTGACATTGACGTCGACGCCGTCCTGGCCGCGTGCGTCGTACGGGAAGGAGACCAGCGTGCGCTGAGTCCCGCCCTCGCGTGTGGTGGGCTGACAGGTCGTCATGAGCGGCGCGTTCTTCTGGCAGTAGTCGCCCGGACTCCACAACCCGGTGGTGTACGCCACGTTCTTCTGGCCGGAGAGGTCGACGAACTCCTCATTGCTGCTCAACTGGTTGGGCGCACCGTCCAGTCCCTGGCGCGAGGCGAAGGCCGGGAACAGCACACCCGGCTTCGGATTCACCACCTGCACCCGGTACTTGCCGCTGGTGGACCCGCCCGCCGCCGGTGTCAGCGTCACGGTGCCGTCGGCCGCCGTGACCCCTTCGATACCCACTCCGGCGTCGTCGGTGAGGGTCACCTTGACGCCCGCGAGGCCCGGTTCCAGCGCGGGTGTCCACACTCCGCTGTTGTCGACGGCCCGGATCACCCGGACCGTCACTGACCCGTCCTCCGCTTGTGAGTGCGCCGCAGGCGCCACGGCTAACGAGCTACCACCGATTCCCAGGGCGAGCGCGGCCAGGCAGCCGACGGTGCGGCGACCGAGCATGCCCGGCCGTCGCCGACGCGGCTCGGGCGCGGCTCCCTTCACTTCTTCATTCGTAGATGTCATCTCCTGCTCTCAGCGTTCAGAAGGGCCTGATGCCCTGCTCGTGAGGGAGTACATAGAGATGCGGAGAACCGCCTTGTCAGCGATCTTAGAAGGGCTTTGGGCAAGATCGTGGCGGAATGGCGAACTTGTTCTCCGGCGCGACCAACTCGCCCGCATCGCGGCGGAGATCCCGGCTGAGCGCGGGTGCTTCGACCGGAACCGGCCGAGCGGCCATCCCGGGTCTGCCCCCGGAGCAGCCGACGTAATCGAATCCGATCGTGTGCCCGATCCGGCCCGGGGTGCCCGCCTGCCCGCTGCGGTCAAGGCCCTGCCGGGCCCCGGTCCTCACCTGTACGCCTTCCGGCATCACGTGGGGAGGAGCGTGCGAGTCACTGGAGTGCGGCTTTCAGAGGCTGTGTGGAGACCACGATGACGGTTGTGGTGTCGGCGGTGAGGGCCTGAGTGAACTCGCGTTCCAGGTCCTCGGTGGTGTCGACGTCGACGGCGCGGCAGCCGAAACCGCGGGCCAGGGAGGCGATGTCGATGCCGGGCAGGTCGAGCCCCGGCACGCCCGGGGTTTCCTCCAGCTCCGCGAAGGATTTGAGGATGGAGTACTCGTTGTTGCGCATGACGACGTAGACGATCGGCAGCTTGTGCTGCGCAGCCGTCCAGATGGCCTGGACGGAGTACTGGAACGACCCGTCGCCGATGAGGCCGATGACGGGTCGGGCGACGCCCATGACCCGGTCGGCCAAGGCGACCCCTGCCGCCGCCGGGGTGCCCCAGCCGATGCCTCCGCTGGCCGTGGCGAAGAAGGATCCGGGTTTGACGGTCGGAAGCCACTCGATCTGCTGGGCCATGGTGGAGGTCGACTCGTTGACGATGACTGCGTCGAGAGGCCTGACCTTGCTGAGTGAGGCGTAGACCTCCGGAGGGGTGAGCGGACGGCTCGGTGTCGGCGGGAGCTTGCGGGGCCTATCCATCGGCGTGGGGGCGCTGCGTGCGGACCCTTCGGCGACCAGTTCGAGGAGCTGGTCGATGGCGATCCTGGTGTCCCCCAGCAGACTGTCGCCCACCCGTGCGGCCGCGGCGACTCGGGGGTTGCCGGTGATCTGCAGCAGACTCGTCCCGGCCGGGAGGTAGTCGCCGGGAACGTAGGGGTAGTAACGGAACACCTCGCCGCCGATCACGACGACCAGGTCGTGCCCGGCCAGCCGGTCGCTGATGGCCCTGATGGAGATTCCGAGCGGGCCGCGGAAGAGTGGATGGCTCTCGGGGAAGGAAGCGCGGTCCAGCAAGGGGGCCCCGTACACGGCTGCGCGCAGCTTCTCCGCCAAGGAGACCGCCGAGTCCCATCCGCCGCTGCGGTCCACCTCCGGTCCGAAGACCAGGGCGGGCCGGCTGCTGGCCGAGATGCGGTCGGCGAAGAGCCGCAGACGCTGTTCGTCGGGGGCCACCCGATCGCTCACGGTACGCAGACGGGCGGGGCCGGGCAGTGACTGTTTCCAGTCATCGAGCGGAATCGACAGGTGGACCGGCCCCGCCGGCGGCTGGAGGGCCATCGCGTAGGCCCGCATGAAGGCTTCCGGAACGTCTTCGGCGCGCGCGGGCTCGTAGGACCACTTCACCCATGGCTTGGGCATGGTGGTCGCTTCCCGGTTGCCCAGGTAGGGATCGCCGATGACCATCTCGCGGTGCTGCTGCCCGGACGTCACGATCAGGGGAGTGTTGCCGTGGTACGCGGTCACCAGATTGCCCAGGGCGTTTCCCAGCCCCGCCGAGGAATGGACGTTGACCAGCGCCGGGCGCCGCGTGACCTGGGCGAAGGCATCGGCCATGGCGACGACCGAAGCCTCTTGGAGCGCGAGCACATAGGTGAAGTCGTCGGGAAAGTCCTGGAGGAACGGCTGCTCCGTCGAACCGGGGTTGCCGAAGACGGTGGTCAGTCGAAGGGCGCGCAGCAGATCGTAGGTCACGCTGTGGACTGTTGATTGCGGAGCCACTGACACCACCAGTTCCCTGATCCCGGTGCTGACGTTCACCGTGCCTGACGGCCGGAGTGCCGTGCTGGGGTGATGCCCGCGCTGCAGCACCACGGGGTTGTTCGTTCCATTATGTGCCGGATGAAGTGCGGACGCCGGGGTCCGTTTCGTCCGAGGTGTGGTCGTGCGACCGATGGCGGCTGCGTCGTTCGGCACGCAGGCTGGGGGCATGGACACCATCGTGATCGGAAATGCGGAGATCACCCGCGTGGTGGAGCTGCCTGCCAAGGGCCGCGCCCGCGCCTACGTCTTCCCCGACGTGCCCGTCGAGCACTGGCAGGCAAACGAGAACTGGCTCGCCCCCACATTTGTGGACCCGGTCGCCGACGAGGTCCATATGATGATCCAGACATGGCTGGTCCGCAGCGAGGGCCGGACCGTCCTGATCGACACCGGTATCGGCAACGGCCGGGACCGTCCCGCCATGCCGTCCTTCCACCAGCTGAAGACCCACTACCTCGATGAGCTGGCCGCGGCAGGCGCCCGCCCGCAGGACGTCGACACGGTGATCTGTACTCATGTCCACGGCGACCACGTCGGCTGGAACACCTGTCTGACGGACGACGGGGAGTGGCGACCGACATTCCCCCGTGCCCAGTACGTCATCCCGCGCGCCGACTTCGACTACTGGAATCCGGCCAACGGACACCGGACCCGCTCCGGCCGGAACATGGCCAACGTCTTCAAGGACAGCGTCGCCCCCGTGCACCGGGCCGGGCAGACCCTGTTGTGGGAGGGGGACCACCACGACATCGACGCCCAGCTCCGCATCGAGGCGGCTCCCGGCCATACGCCCGGCTCCTCGGTCGTATGGCTGCGGGCGGGCACGGAGCGGGCGGTTTTCGCCGGGGACCTGCTGCACAGCCCGCTGCAGATCGCGGAGCCGGACGATTGCCCCGGCTTCGACGAGGACGAGCCTCGCGCACGGGAAAGCCGGCGCCGTGTGCTGGGGGAGGCCGCGGACCGGGGCGCTCTCGTGTTCCCCGCGCACTTCCCCGGGCCGGGTGCGGCGCACGTGCGCCGAGTCGGCGACCGGTTCGCGGTGAAGGCGTGGGCGGCATGGAGGTAGGGGCGTGCGGCGGCCCTCCGCGGTGGCGGATCACTCCTCTCAGCCGACTGCTGAGCGCTTGGCCGGCCGGTTCAGCACGCCGGTTCCGCCACATGGGCCGACTGTTCTCGCAGCGCCTACGGTTCGGCGGGCTCCAGTGGCGCCCTGGACCCAGGCAGCACAAGCTGCTCCCATGGACCGCACCCAGGAATCCAGTGTGCTTCCCATTCTGGTGACAGGCGCGGCGGGCAGTGTCGGCGCCGTCGGGCGCTCCGTGGTCGAAGGCCTTCGTCGCCGGGGTCTGCCCGTCCGGGCCATGGTGCGCCGCGACGACGAGCGGGCCCGGGCGCTGCGCGCGACGGGCGCCGAGATCGTCGTCGGAGACCTGACGCGCGCGGGTGACGTCGTCGACGCCGTGGCCGGTTGTGGACGCATGTACTTCGGCATGGGCGTGTCGGCGCAGTATCTGGAGGCTGCTGTGACGGTGGCGGCCGTCGCGCGTGCGTACGGTTCCCTGGACGCGTTCGTGAACATGTCGCAGCTGACTGTCTCCGAGATGAACCTCACCAGTACCTCCGAGTCCGTGCAGCACCGGCAGCAGTGGCTGGTGGAGCAGCTGCTCGACTGGTCGGGCCTGCCCGTCGTCGAGGTCAGGCCCACCGTGTTCATGGAAAACCCGCTGTTCCGTGTGGGCTTTTCCTCGATCGCGAAGTACGGGAGCATCAGGCTGCCCTTCGGCCGGGCGAAAACCTCCCCCGTGGCGGCCGGGGACGTCGCCGCGGTCGTGGAGGAGATCCTGGCCGATCCCGCCCCGCACATCGGCCGGACTCATGAGCTGACCGGCCCGCGCTCGGAGGACGTCGCGGCCATGGCAGCAGAGGTCTCCGAGGCCCTGGGCCGGCAGGTCGGTTACACCGACGTCCCCTTGCAGGAATGGATCGACGACGATCTCAGGCCGTTGGGACTGCCCGACCACGTCCTCCAACACATCTCCACCATGGCCCGTCTTCACGCGGAGAACCGGTACGACCGGAAGGCGGACGGGGTCGAGCAGGTCATCGGGCGGCCCCCCTCGGGAGTGGCCGACTACGTCCGTGCGAACCCCGGCCTGTTCAACGCCTGAAGCCACCGCCCGTCGTTCGTCGTCGAGCGTGCTGCAGGCCACCGCCGGGTTCTTCTTCGTACCGGACCGGGCTGTGGTGCGGAGCACGACTCACTCCGGCAGCACCGATTCCGCCGACTCCGGGCCCAGAAGCTCGTGCAGCAGGTGCGTGGCGGGCAGGGCGGAGTTGAGGTACACGTACTCGCGCCGGTGTTCGACCACCGCCACCATGGTGCGCAGGGTGTCCACGGCGTCCTCGCGCTGTCCGGCGTGGTGCTGGGCCTGGGCCAGCAGCCCCAGGTGCAGCGGGAGACGTATGTTCGTTCTGGACCGCCGCAGTTCGGCCAGCGAGTTCTTCATGGCTGAGATCCCCTCGCGGCGGCCGGTGCAGGTGAGGGCCCAGCCCAGCGGCAGATGGAGCATCGCCTCCCAGTAGTGCAGCCCGTGCTCGGCGGCCAGCCCGACGCCCTCGGCGCCGGAGGCTCGCGCTGTCTCCACGTCCCCCTCCCAGGCGGCCACGATCGCGTTGACATAGAGGGCCTGGACCCGGTCCCACGGCCTGCCCTCGTAACGTGTCAGCCGCAACAGGCGCCGGCGCTGTTCCGCGGCCGCCGCGCGGTCGTTCAGCAGCCAGCGGGTGAGGACGCAGTAGCAGCGGAAGTAGACGCGTGGGTCGGACCGGTACATTCCGCCCGGTAATCGGCCCTCGCGGGCGAGGCGCTCCGCCAGTTCCGCGCCGTGCTCCAGCTCTTTGAGTGCATCGGGCAGGTGCCCGTTGACGAACAGCGCGATTCCCTCGCCGTACGCCGCGCCGAGCCGGGCCGTCGGACCTTCGGTGCGCTCCGCGATGTTCCTCAGCAGGACGGACAACTGCCGAGACTCGTCGTAGCATCCGCGGACGAGAAGCGACACGGCCAGCACCGACAGGACCGCCGGGTCGTCCGGCGCATGAGGCGCCGTGTGCGGGGCGTGTCCCCGGGTGAGCTCGGCCTCCGCCTCCGCGTCACCGAATCCGCGAACCTGGCCCAGCACATGGCCCAGCTCCAGGTGGAGCCACTGCTTCAGGTCGCGGACGGTCGTGCCGTCGGGCAGTGAGCCGGCCATGCCCACCGCACGGCGCAGCCACATTTCGCGCTCCTCGGAGGCCAGCCGCAGTTCCGCGTTCTCCGCCGCGCGCAGAAGCCAGGCCAGCACCCGCTCCGCGGGCATGACGTCCTTGGCGAGCCAGGCGTGGCGCGCGACGCGATCGGTCTCCTCCGGTTCGTCGCCGAGCTGGATGCGCGAGGACAGAGCATCGGCGTACCGGGCGTGCAGCCGTTGGCACTCTTCTTCCGTCAGCTCGCCGGCGAGTACCTCCTGAGCCTGGGGAGGGGCGAGGCGGAGCCGTCCGGTGTGCTGCGGGTCAGGAGCGAGCAGGCCGTACCGGATGGCCGATTCCACGATGGCTATGGCCGAACTGCTGCCGACGGCACGGCAGACCGTGTCCAGGTCGATATCGGGTGCGACGACCGCGCACAGCCGGAGAAGCCGCAGAACCGGCTCCGGCAGCATGGCGAACTCCTGACGCAGTACCTTGCGCGCGCACGTCACGATCAGGCCGAGGATGTCTTCCGTGGCGCCGGGGTCGCGCAGATCCCTGACATCGCAGAGCAGGGAGAGCATCTGTAGGACGAAGTACGGACTGCCCGTGCTCTGGCGGTGCAGAGCGTCGATGATCCGCTCGTCGACGCCCGGCCCCGCCTGCGCGTCGACGAGCGTGGCCACATCCGGGCGGGCCAGGCCGCTGAGCCGCAGGATCTCCGCGTCCGGGCCCTTGAGTACCTCGGTCATCACCGGGAACCGCGAGGCATCGGGCCAGGCCTCCAGGTCCCAGCCGGTCAGCACGATGCTGAGGGGATGCCCCTGGCGGCGGGTGGTCAGCAGTCGGAGCAGGTCCAGAGAGACGGCATCCGCCCAGTGCACGTCCTCCAGCACCAGTACCAGAGGTTTCTGCGCGGCCAGCGCGAACAGCACTTCGCAGAGCGCGTCGTGAATGCGGAAGGGGCTCTGTGAGCTGTCGGGGGCGCGGCCGTTCCCGGCGCCGGATCCGGCCTGCGGTCCGGGCAGCAGAGAGGCGAGCAGCGAGCCGAACGGCGCGGCAGCGGCCTCGAAGGCGTCGGGTCGCGCCGCCGACAGCCGGCGCAGCACCTGGGTCCACAGCCAGTACCGCGGGACTCCCTCACCGGAGAAGCAACTGCTGCGGATCGTCTCCATGCCCTCGTCCATGCTCCGGAGGCGCTGAACGAGCTCCATCATCAGGTGGGACTTGCCCAGCCCGGACGAGCCGAACACACAGGCGAGGTGGCCACGGCCCTTCGCCGCACCGGCGGTCGCGGCGACCAGGCGCCGCAACTCCCGCTCCCGGCCTATCAACGGCGGGGGCAGCACGGGTTCGAAGAGGGTGAGCCCGGAGGCCAAGGACGTGACCGATGCCGTACGGTCCGGCTCCTTGGGCTTCCCCATACTGCGCATGGCGGTCTTCCCGGTCGCGGGAGAATCCCCTGCCACCCGCTCCGCTCCGCCGGACGGTACGCTACGGATGGGCCGGGGGAATTCGGTGTCCCTGGCCGGCAACTCGGTACTCAGCACGGTATGCGCGCGCTGCCCACCGAGTTCCTGCCGGAGCAGAGCGGTGTGCAGCTGCTGGAGTTCGGCCGTCGTGTCCACGCCGTACTCCTCGACCAGGTAGCTGCGGGTCCATTCGTACACCTCCAAGGCCTCCGCCTGCCGGCCCGATCGGAACAGCGCGGTCATCAGATGGCCCACCAGGCGCTCCCGAGTGGGGTGCTGACGCACCTCGCGTTCCAGTTCCGTGACCACCTCCGCGGTCCTGCCCAGGACGAGACCGGCCTCCGCGGAGGCCTCCAGGGCGGTGAGCCGGACCTGCTCCAGCCGGGTGCTCTCGTCGGAGAGCGGCTGGTGAGTGACAAACTCCGCGTACGGGGAGCCGCGCCACAGTTCGAGCGCGCGGGTGAGCCGGTCGCGGGCGGCCACGGGGTCATGCCGCGCCAGGAAACGGCGCCCTGTGGAGAAGAGTTGCTCGAACTGGTGGACGTCCACCTGCTCCGGAGGCAGCTCGAGGACGTACCCGGGGGCCCGGTAGCGGAGCACCGCCGACCGGTCGGGGCCGGCCACGGGGGCCAGCGCCCGGCGCAGATGGGAGATATGGCTCTGCAGGGTGGCGACGGCCCGCCGGGGCGGGTCTTCCCGCCACAGTTCCTCGACGAGCACGGTGGTGGGGACGACCCGGCCCAGCCTGATCAGCAGGAGGGCAAGCAGCGCCCTGCGACGTGGCGGGCCGAGCGGGATGTCGTGCCCCCCGTACTGTGCCGACATCGGCCCCAGGACCTGCAGCACCGGTCCGGAGCGAGTGGCCGACGGTGGAGGCAGCAGTGTGCTCTGAGCCTGACGTACAGACATCTTCGGCCCCATTCGTTCTCACGCTTGAGACTTCTCCGGTGAATTGATCCTAGAACAGCGGGTGTTCAGTCCGATGATTCGGCTGATGAATGGCCAATAAACGATCACGTAATTGGCAATGTGCTTCTCCGCCATGCCGATGCAACCGGCAAGCGAACGGCAGTCGGCAGGCAAGTGTCCGGACAAGGGATCGCGTCGGGTCATCAGCATTCCGGCCAGTGGACCGCAAGGGGGGTGGCACAGCATGTGCGGGACCGACATCGCCGCGTGGTGGGGGCCAGCCGCCGGCGCAGACCCTGGAGGCATCACGTGTTCGCGATTTTCTTCCCTGGGCAAGGAGCGCAGTTCCGGGGTATGGGCGCAGATGTTTTCGGCCGCTATCCAGGCATGACGCGATTCGCCTGCGACCTCTTGGGGTATGACCTCGTCTCGCGCTGCCGTGACAATCAGGACGACGTGCTCTCGCGGACGGAGTGCACACAGCCGGCCCTGTTCACCGTCAACGCGTTGCATGCGTTCGAGCGTGAGCGCCGCGAGGGCCCGCCTGCCGACTACTGCCTCGGACACAGTCTGGGGGAGTACAACGCGCTGCTGGCAGCCGGGGTCTTCGACTTCGAGACGGGACTGCGGCTCGTCAAGAAGCGCGGCGAACTCATGGCGGCGACATCGGTCGGCGGGATGAGCGCGGTCATGAACACCCCTGCTCCGCGCCTGCTCGACGTGTTGCGGGAGGACGGCGTCGAGGGGGTGGACGTGGCGGCCTACAACACCGATGCCCAGGTCGTCATCGCCGGCAGCGACAGCGCGCTGCGTGCCGCCCACGCCTCCTTGAGGGCACGGGGTATTCGCTTCGCCTCGCTGCGGGTCGGCGCCGCTTTCCATTCCCGCCACATGGAGCCTGTTCGCTCCGAATTCGAGAGTTTCCTCGAAGGGTTCACGTTCGCGGAGCCCAGAACGACCGTGATCTCCAATGTGACGGGTCGCCCCTATGAGCGGGGGGCGATACCGGAGATGCTGAGCAGGCAGCTCGTGGAGCCGGTGCGATGGGCCGACAGCATCCGGTACCTCCTTTCCCTCGGCAACGATCTCGAGTACGAGGAGATAGGTGGTAACTCCCTTCTCCGCATGGTGAAAAGCATCGAGAAGACCAGTAATCAGGACGCTCCCATCAAGAGTGGGGTGTAAGACATGGGCAGGAAGCAGCACATACAGAAGCTCATCGAGGACCAGTTCCTCGTGGAGTTCGACGGGGAACTGACCGCCGAGACGGATCTGTTCAAGACGGGGGTGATGGATTCCTTCGGATACATCCAGCTCCTGACCGCTCTTGAAAGGGACTTCTCGCTCCAGCTGAAGGACGAGGAATTCCTCAGGAACATCTTCTCTTCGCTGGAGGCCATCGACGCCTTCGTGGCGAACAAGCTCGCCGAGCGCGACGGCCGCTGAGACCGCGACGATCACTGGAGAAGGAGACCCCGCATGTGCGGAATCGCAGGTTTCGTCGCGCCCTCGCTCCGCGCCGGAGAGACGCCGGAGGTGATGACCTCGATGCTGTCGCTCATCCGCCACCGAGGGCCGGACGAGGCGGGTTACTACCTGGACGACGGCATCGCCATGGGCACAGCACGGCTGTCGGTGGTCGACCTCGACACGGGCGCCCAGCCGATGGCCGACCCGACGGAACGCTACTGGATCTGCTTCAACGGCGAGTTGTACAACCACATCGAACTCCGTGAGGAACTGAGAGGGCTCGGCCGCCGGTTCCGCACTCGCTCCGACACCGAGGTATTCCTGCAGGCGTGGGCGCAATGGGGGCCCGCGTGCCTGCCCAGATTCAACGGCGCGTTCGCGGCCGCGATCCGGGACGTGAGGTCGGGAGACCTGTTCCTGGCGCGTGACAGATTCGGCAAGAGGCCGCTCTTCTACGTCGACCGCGAGGGCTGCGCAGCCCAGGCGGGCGGGAGCGCGGAATTCCTCTTCGCCTCCGAGATGAAGGCTTTCCGCGCGTTCCAGGGGTTCCGTTTCGGGCTCGACCCGCACGAACTCGCCTCCACCTTCGCGATATGGACGCCGTTGCCCGACCGCACCCCCTTCAAGCACATCCGCCAGCTCCCGATGGGGTGTTACCTCACCGTTCGCGGCGGGCGGGCGGTTCTGGGTGACTACGCGGAGCTCGAACTCGAAGTACCGCCGTTCGCCGGCTCTGAACGGGAAGCGGCCGCATTGGTCCGCGACGCCCTGCGTGAGAGCGTCGAGATGCGGCTGAGGAGTGATGTCGAGGTCGGTGTCTATCTGAGCGGCGGCCTCGACTCCTCCATCGTGACCAAGCTGACGACCGACCTCTCCTCGCACGAGGTCCGCACATTCTCCGTGGAGTTCGACGACGCGGTCTTCGACGAGTCGAGCAGCCAGCAGGTCGTTGCCTCGCACCTCGGG
This sequence comes from Streptomyces sp. NPDC002403, assembly GCF_053593015.1. Lineage (NCBI taxonomy): Bacteria > Bacillati > Actinomycetota > Actinomycetes > Kitasatosporales > Streptomycetaceae > Streptomyces > Streptomyces sp. NPDC002403. Next base: position 73,321 of record NZ_JBSFBQ010000022.1, read on the forward strand.
ACCCGCCACTCGTCCATTGCCGTATCGAGTGCCGATATCGCCGCGAACTTTCCTTCTGCCGTGTATCACGCGGAAGTACCCGCGTTCCGTGCCGCGTTCGTCCCCATGTTCCTTCTGTCCCGCCATGCGCGGGACGCCGGGATCAAAGTGATCCTCAGTGGTGAGGGTGCCGATGAGGCGTTCCTCGGCTATTCGCTCTTCCGTGAGACCCTGCTGCGCGCTTCATGGAGCGAACTGTCGGATGACGAACGGATGGCCAGGCTCGGCAGCCTCCACCCGGAGCTGAGCCACTTCGGCCCCGCGAACCGGGCGCGGATGAAGGGACTGTTCGAGCAGTTCGCCGTCGAACGGCTGCCCGGCCTCTTCTCCCACGAACTCCGTTACCAGAACGGCCGCTTCGCCGCACGTCTGCTGAGACAACATGACGAACCGTTCGCGGACCTCATGGCGCTGACGGACGCGACACCCGGCTACGCCGCGCTGAGCCCGGTTCGAAAGGCGCAGTGGCTCGAATTCAAGACGCTGCTGCCCGGCTATCTCCTCTCCACCCAGGGAGAGCGCATGAGTCTCGCCCACGGTGTCGAGAACCGGTGCCCGTTCCTCGATCCGGCGGTCGTCCGCGCGGCGGCGTCGATCAATCTGCGTTTCGATGACGGTCTCGATGAAAAGGCCATCCTCAAGAAGGCATTCTGGGGTGAGCTGCCGGAATCGAGCCTCACTCGCCGGAAGCAGCCGTACCGCGCTCCCGGTGCGGCAGTCTTCAAGCAGCAGCAGCCCGACTACCTGGAACTTCTCCTCTCGGCGAAGGAGTTGGAGAAGATCTCCGGTATCGATCCGGTGTTCGCCCGAAAGCTCGTCAAGAAGGTCATGTCCACGCCGACGGGTGACATCAGTACGAAAGAGGACCAGGCCTTCGTCTATCTGCTGTCGACCGCGGTCCTCAATCAGCAGTTCGTGCTCGGACAGGGAGTGCCCGAGGACCCGGCAGCGCAGGCCGACTTCAAGGTGGGCACCATCATCGATCAACGGAGATCACGGGGATCGAAGCCGGCCGGCCACGACCTCCCCGCTGCAGGAGGAATCCGATGAGTACGTTCGAACCGGCGCCCGCGACGGATGATGTCGCGATCATCGGGCTCGCTCTGCGATTCCCCGGAGCGGAGACACTGGAGGAGCTCGGCGGGCATCTCGTCGCGGGCCGGTCGCTCATCTCGGAAGTCCCGCCGGAACGCTGGTCGAAGGACCAGTATTTCGGTGATCCGAGGCTCGGGGCCCAGAAGACGAACAGCGTCTGGGGAGGCTTTGTCGAGCATGCGGACTGCTTCGATGCCGAGTTCTTCAATATTTCGCCGCGCGAGGCCGAGAGCATGGACCCCCAGCAGCGCATGGCTCTCGAACTCGCCTGGCGGGCGATCGAGAACGCAGGCTATGCGGCTAGTGCCCTCGCCGGTACGGAGACGGGCGTCTTCATGGGCGTCTGCCATGCGGACTACGCGGAGATGATGGAACGTGAAGGGGTGAGGACGGACGCCTATTTCCCCACCGGCACGGCCTATTCGATCATTGCGAACCGCATCTCCTACTACTTCGACTTCCAGGGCCCGAGCATCACCAATGACACGGCATGTTCGAGTTCGCTCGTGTCGGTGTACGAAGCGGTACGCGCGTTGTGCAACGGCGAGTGCGGCGTCGCCCTGGCCGGCGGGGTCAACCTGATCTGGTCGCCGAAGCACTTCGTCGCGTTCAGCCAGGCGAGCATGCTGTCCCGCACCGGCCGTGCGAGCGCCTTCGACCAGAGCGCCGACGGTTATGTCCGGGGCGAGGGCGGAGCAGTGCTCTTCCTGAAGCCCCTCGCACGGGCCCTCGCGGACGGCGACCCCATCCACGCGGTCATCAAGGGCGTCGCCACGAACCACGGTGGCCGGACCCAGTCGCTCACCGTCACCAACCCGACGGCACAGGCGAATCTGATCGAGGGGCTCTACACCCGCGCCGGGATCCGGCCGGAGACCGTCACCTACATCGAAGCGCACGGCCCCGGAACGCCCGTCGGTGATCCGATCGAGATCATGGCTCTGAAGGAAGCCTTCCGGAACCTGCACGCGGCACAGGGCACCGTCGCCCAGCCCGCGAGCTGCGGAATCGGCTCTGTCAAAACCAATATCGGGCATCTGGAAGGGGCCGCCGGGGTCGCCGGAATCGCCAAGGTGATCAGCTCGCTGGCACTTGGCATCCTGCCCGCCAACGTCAACTTCCGGAATCAGAACCGGCTCATCAAGCTCGAGGACAGCCCCTTCCACATCATCCGCGACACCCGGCCCTGGGCCGCGTCGGCCCCGGGGGCGGACGGAAGGATCCGGCCACGGCGGGCCGGGGTGAGTTCGTTCGGATTCGGTGGTACGAACGCGCATGTCGTGCTTGAGGAACATCTCAGCGATGAAACGGGTGAGGGTGCGCAGTACGGGCTCCTCCGGGGCCCGCAGCTCCTGCCGCTCTCCGCGAAGACGCCGGAGCGGCTGCGCGCGGTCGCGGGCAATCTGCTCATCCACCTGCGCGAGCACCCGTCGCAGGAAATCGCCGACATCGCGTACACCCTGCGGGTCGGCCGCGAGCCCATGCCCGCCCGGGTCGCGTTCGCGGTCGCGGACCGCGCCGAACTCGAATCGCTTCTGCGGGATTTCACGGACGGCACCCGTGCGGCGGGCGAACTCCACCTGGGCGGGACGGTGGAGGGCACGGAAGCGGAACTGGCCGAGCTGAGGACGGCAGGGACACTCTGGGTACGGGGCGGGGAGACGGACTGGACGGATCAATCCGGTCACGGCGCACCCCGGCCACGTCCACGACGTGTGCGGCTGCCCGGGTATCCCTTCGCCCGCGAGCGGCACTGGTACAGCGTTCCGCACAAGGACGTCGAGGCAGGCGCGACACCATCGGCGGCGAACACCGCTGCCGCCGCGCATCCACTGGTTCACGCCGATACCTCCGGCCCCGCCGGACACCGGTACAGCTCGACTTTCACAGGAGAGGAGCCGTTTCTCGCCTCGCACGTGGTGGGCGGTGCCCGTGTGCTGCCGGCGGCCGCTCACGTCGAGATGGTCCGGGCCGCGGCCGCGCGCGCGGTGGGGCCCGGCGCGGCGGAGCCGGCGGTCGTCCGGCTCCGCAACGTCGCATGGCCGCGCCCGCTGGTCGTACGGGACGCGCCGGTCGAGGTCGGTGTCCGGCTCACCCCGCAGGACGGCGCCGGCCTCGCCTTCGAGGTCTTCACCGGTACGGACCCGGCCGTGGTCCACAGCTCGGGAGTCGTCGAGGCCGTCGGGCCGCAGGAGCCGGATCGCGTCGATCTCGGCGCGCTGCTGGCAGCCTGCCCCGCTGAGCGCGACCCGGTGGACGTGTACGCGGCGTTCCACGACCGAGGCCTGGAGTACGGGCCGGCCATGCGCGGGCTCAAGGAGCTCCGGCTGGGGACGCGGGAGCTGATCGCGCGTATCGGGAAGCCCGCTGGAGGCGAGGCGGCGGACGCCGGATACGTCCTGCCTCCGAGCGTGCTCGACGCGGCTCTCCAGTCCTCGCTCGTGCTCCTGGCGGAGACCTCACGGGAGCCTGCCGACAGCCCGGCACTGCCTTTCGCGTTCGAGGAACTCACGGTCCACGGCGCTTGTGTGTCGGAGACATGGGCGTGGGTACGGCGCCGCGAAGGACACAGCACGCTCGACGTGTTCGACATCGACCTCTGTGACCCCGAGGGCGTGGTGCGGGTCGGCCTGCGCGGGCTTGTCCAGCGGACGCACGGGGCGAAGCCCGGGCGCGGAACCGGCGCGGACATCGTCACCGCCACCGTTCCCTGGGTGCGGACGCCCCTCGTCGTCCAGGAGGAGGGGGCAACGCCCGGCCCGTCCGTGCGCGGGTACCTCGGCGGACGGTCCGCCGCACACGCCGCCGTCGTGCAGGGCACGACCGGCTTCAGCCTCGCCCGCCTTCCCGATGTGGCGCCCGGCCATGTCGCCGAGGGCGTCGGGGCCGTGGTGGACCTGGTCTTCCGGCACGTCGCGGAGCTGGTGAGGTCGAGTCCCGGGGGAGCGCACCGGTTCGTCGTCCTGGTGGACGATCAGCTGCCACGGCACTATCACGCGCCGCTGGCCGGCCTGTTCAGGACCGTCGTTCTGGAGAACCCCCGCGTCACAGGCCGCGTCGTACGCGTCGCGGAACTCGACACCGCGCCGCCGGAGCGGATCGCGGACATCCTCCGGGCCGAGGCGGCGGACCGGTCGGCCGACTGCGAGATCCGCTACGGGGCCGACGGCACCCGTCACGCGGCACGGCCCGTGGGATTCGTCCTGGGCGAAGGAGCGGAGATCCCGCCGTTGAAGGAGGGCGGGATCTACTGGGTCACGGGCGGTCTCGGCGGCCTGGGGCTGCATGTCGCGCGGTACTTCGGTCGGTGTGCGGGCGTCGTCGTCGTCCTGAGCGGCCGCTCGGCGCCCGGAGCCGCGAGCGACACGGCTCTGCGCGAGCTGCGGGAAGCGGGGGTCGAGGCACACTACCTCCCCGTCGACGTGGGCTCGAAGGACGACGTGGACCGTGCGGCACGCGCCATCACACGGGACCACGGGGCGATCGACGGGATCGTCCACGCGGCGGGCGTCCTCCGTGACGCATACCTCTTCACCAAGGACGCCTCGGACGTCCGGGCGGTCCTGGAGCCGAAGGTCGACGGCGTTCTCAACCTCGACGCCGCCACGCGCGGCCTCGCGCTCGACTTCTTCATCGCCTTCTCCTCCGTGGCGGGGGTGTTCGGCAGCTCCGGGCAGTCGGACTACGCGGCGGCCAACGCCTTCCTGGACGCCTTCGCCCACCATCGCCGGGCACTGGCGGACATGGGTGAGCGGAGCGGGAGGACGTCAGTCGTCAGCTGGCCGCTGTGGGCCGACGGCGGGATGTCCATGGACCCCGTGACGCGGGAGTCGATGCGCCGGGACCGAGGCTGGGAACCCCTCCCGACGGAGGACGGCCTCCGGGTCCTCGGCGGCGTACTGCGCGACGCGCCCGCCCACACCGTGGTGGCGTACGGCCCCGCAGCGAGGCTCACGGCCGCCCCGCCCCCGGAAGCGCCCCGCTCCGTACCCGTGGGCACCACAGCCATGGAGCCCGCGGCTCCCGTCGCGGAGGAGGAGCTGACGGAGCGTACGACGGCTCTCCTGCGCCGCGTCGTGGGCGGGGTGCTGCACCGCGACCCCCTGACGCTGGACGAGACGGTCAACCTCGTCGACTACGGGATCGACTCGCTCGCCATCCTGGAGACGACCGCGTCGCTCGAAGTGTTCTTCGGCCCGCTGTCCAAGACGATCTTCTTCGAGTACACGACCATCGAGGGCGTCGCCGGTCACCTCATCGCGGAACACCGTGACAAGCTGCCCGCGATCCTGGGCGCCGGAGCCCCGACGCCGGCAGCCGCAGCCGCAGTGCCTGTGGCCGGGACGGACGACGCGCCGGCCCCCGCCGCACCCGTACCGTCCGCTCCTGACACCGGCGGCACGCCCGCCGCCCGTGACAGTGCTGCCGCACCCCGGCCGCGCGACGACCACCACGACATCGCGATCATCGGTATCTCCGGGACCTACCCCGGAGCCGAAACCCTCGGCGAACTCTGGGACGTGCTCGGAGAGGGCCGCCACGAGTTCCGCGAAGTACCCCGGGAACGCTGGGACCACGACGCGGTCTACAGCAGCGACCGCAGTGTCCTGGGCAAGAGCACCATCCGTACCGGAACCTTCCTCCGGGACATCGAGATGTTCGATCCCCGCTACTTCCGTATCTCCAAGCGCGACGCGGAGAACATGTCGCCCGAGGTCCGCCTGTTCCTGCAGACGGGCGTCGAGGCGCTCGAAGACGCCGGCTATTCGCGCGAGACGATCCAGCGGCAGTACGACGGAGACGTCGGCGTACTCGCCGGTTCCATGAGCAACCACTACGGCCTGTACGGATTTCAGAACGGTCTGAAGCGCGGTTCCCCGGCAAGCGGCAGCTACACGGCGACGCTGCCCAACATGCTCTCGTACTTCTACGGATTCACCGGTCCCTCGATATTCGTGGACACGATGTGTTCCGGGTCCTCCACCTGTGTGCACCAGGCCGTGCAGATGCTCCGGGCCGGCGAGTGCCGGATGGCGGTCGCGGGCGGAGTGAACCTGCTGCTGCACCCGTACAACCTCATCAGCTCGTCGCAGGAGCACTTCACGACGGCGACCTCCGATGTCATCCGGAGCTTCGGTCTCGGCGCGGACGGGACCATTCTCGGGGAGGGCGTCGGCGCCCTCGTCCTCAAGCCGCTCGTCGAGGCCGAGCGCGACGGCGACCACGTGTACGCCGTCATCAGGGGAACGGCCCTCGCCAACGCGGGGGTGCGCAACGGGTTCACCGTCCCCAGCCCGCGCATGCAGGCGCGGGCGATCGAGAAGGCGATCGACGACGCGGGAGTCGATCCGCGGACCATCAGCTATGTGGAAGCTCACGGCTCGGGGACATCACTGGGCGACCCGATCGAAGTGAAGGCTCTGACCACGGCCTTTCAGAAGTACACACAGGACACCGAGTTCTGCGCGATCGGCTCCGTCAAGTCGAACATGGGACACCTTCTGCACGCTGCCGGAATGATAGGTATCGCCAAGGTCGTCCTCCAGTTCCAGAAGGGGAAGCTCGCACCTTCGCTGCACAGCTCGGTGACCAATCCGGACATCGACTTCTCCCGTACACCGTTCCGTCTGCAGCGGCAGCTCACCGCATGGCAACCCGCGGTGACAACTGTGGACGGACGCAGGATCACGCATCCCCGACGGGCGGGGATCACTTCCATCGGCGCGGGAGGAATGAACTCGCACATCATCCTTGAGGAGTATCCGCGGCCCGACCGCGATCCGCGCGGCGCACAGGGCGGGCGAGAAGAACTCTTCGTGTTCTCCGCGATGAATGACTCGGCCCTGGAGGAATGTCTCACCCGGTTCCGCGCATACCTGGCCGCCGGAACGGAGACGGACCCCGCGGCGATCGCGTTCACACTCCGCGTCGGCAAGAACGAGCTCCCGCAGCGCTGGGCGTTCCTCGCGAAGACCACGGGGGAGGCCGTCGCCGCCGTCGACCGCTATCTGGCCGGAGACCGGGACCTCGGTGCGGCGCTCGCCAGCGGAGGCCCGCGGAACGAGGCCGTCCGGAAGCTCGCGACCACCTGGGTGGGCGGCAGGAGCGTCGACTGGCGCGACGCAGACGGGGGAGCACCCGCACCCCGGCGGGTCTCTCTCCCCGCGTACCCCTTCGAGCGCGTGCGCTGCTGGGTCACCCCGGAGGAGGGCGCGCCGTCCGTGATCGAGCCGCTCGCGCTGCGCGACAAGCTCCACCCGTTCCTCGGCAGGAACGAATCGGACGCCGACGGGCTGCGGTACGTACTCGACGTGCACCTGGACGATCTCCTCGACTACGGCTGCACCTCGGGGGAGCGGCAGGACAAGAAGCGCGGCGTGGTCCCGACGTTCGCCATCGACCTGGCGATCGCCGCCACCAAGGTCTCCGGATTCGCCGACGGGTCGGTCGTGCGCCGGCTCCGCCTCCTGGGCCCGGTCAACTGGGCGACCGCCGCCCGCCTGGTGACGGTCTTCGACCTCCCCGACGGGAAGCGGGCCTCCGGACTCGTGTTCGCGGAGGACGCCGCGGGGACCCGGATGCCCGTGGCGGCGTTCGACGTGCCGGCGGGTGAGGAGAGCCGTACGCCGCTGTCCGGCCACCCCCGCACGGGCTCCTTCGCGGGAATCGCCGCCGATGTGCTCGCGCCCGACCCTGCGGAGCCGGTCTCCCCGGCAGAATTCCTCGCGGAACTCGCGGAGGGCGGAATCGGATACGCGCCGGAACTCAGCGGCACAGCGGCCGCATTCCGCCTGCGGGACGGGCGATTGGTGCTCAAGGTCGGCACCCCCGAGCTCCAGCGCGACCATGTGAAGCCGCATGTCACCCTCGCTCCGCACGTCCTCGCCGCCGTCGCGCAGGGCCTCCAGTCCGAAGCGAAGCGGCAGGGCTCACCGGACTGGGCACGGACCGTGCCCCACCGGATCGACGAGGTCCGGCTCTTCACCGACGGGAGCGGCGGGGGCGTCGAGGTCGCTTACGTCGTCTTCGACGTGACCGCCGGCACAGAGGGCCTCGGCGGGTCCGTCGGCCTGCTGGACCGGAACGGCCGGGTGGTCGGCGTGCTCTCCGACATGTGGTGCGGCGATGACGAAGGACCGCGAAAGGACCAGGGTATGAGCGAACGAGCGGTGGACGGAGCCGAAGCAGCGGACCGGGGGACACCGGGGGAGGACAGTGACGGCGTCATCTCCTTCGCCGTGGACGAACTGCGGGGGATGGCGGGCGGCATTCTCAAGTTCGAGCTGGGTGAACTCGACTCCCGTACCGGCTTCGACGCCTTCGGTTTCGACTCGATCTCGCTCGTCACCCTGTCCAAGCAGGTACGCGAGCGGTTCGGAATCGACCTGACCCCGGCGGTCTTCTTCGACCGGAATACCTTCGACTCGCTGGGCAGGTACCTCTTCACGGAGCACGAAGGCCTGCTGCGCGCGGCGTACGAGCGGTCACTCCCGCCGGACCCCGGCGGGGAGCCCGCCCCGGGTCCTGGAAGCCGGCCCGGTGGCGGGACGACCGGAACGGCTGAAGAGACGACCGCGGCTCCTGATCCCGCGCCGGCCGGCTCACGGCGCCCGGCGCCGGGGGACACGCCCCTGCCGGTGGCCGTCATCGGAGCCGCGGGCCGGTTCCCCGGCGCCCCCGATCTGGACGCGTACTGGGCGAACCTGGCCGCGGGGACCGACCACGTCACGGCCTTCCCCCCCGACCGGTACGACACGGCCTATGCACGGATCGCGGAGGCAGCCGAGTTTCCGCACCACGCCGCCGTCCTCGACGACGTGGACGCGTTCGACGCCGCCTTCTTCCGCATCCTGCCGCGCGAGGCCGAGCTGATGGACCCCCAGCACCGGCTGGCGCTCCAGACGGCCTGGAACGCCGTGGAGCACAGCGGCTACGCCCCGTCCGGCCTGCCGGCGAACACAGGGCTGTTCTTCGGCGTCTCCGGGACCGACTACGCGACCCTGCTCGCGGCCCACGGCACCCCACCGGACGCTTTCACCTCCACGGGCAACGCCCACTCCATGCTCGCCAACCGCATCTCGTACATACTCGACATCCACGGCCCGAGCCAGCCCGTCGACACGGCCTGCTCCAGCTCGCTCGTCGCTGTCCACAGAGCCGTCGAGGCCATCCGCTCCGGGGCGTGCGACGCCGCGATAGCGGGCGGGGTGAACCTCCTGCTCAGTGTCGACACCTTCGTCAGCGCCGGGCGGGCCGGCATGCTGAGTCCGGACGGACGGTGCAAGACCTTCGCGAGCGAGGCGAACGGATACGTACGCGGCGAGGGCGTCGGTGCCGTCGTACTGAAGCCCCTCGCCGACGCGGAGCGCGACGGGGACGCGATCCTCGCCGTGATCGTCGGGACCGCGGAGAACCACGGCGGGCGGGCGAACTCGCTCACGGCACCGAACGGAACCGCGCAGTCGGACCTCGTGGTGCGGGCGATGGGCGGCATCGACCCCCGCACGATCGGCTACGTGGAGGCCCACGGCACCGGCACGGCCCTGGGCGATCCCGTCGAGGTGCGCGCGCTCCAGGCCGCGTTCCGGCAGCTCGGCAGCGACGGCCCCGCCACCTGCGGGCTCGGCTCGGTGAAGACCAACATCGGTCATCTGGAAGCCGCCGCAGGCATCGCCGGGCTGCTCAAGGTGGTCCTCGCGATGAAACACGGCACCCTCCCGCAGAGCCTGCACTGCGACCGGATCAACCCCTACATCCAGCTCGACGGCGGCCCGTTCCGCATCGTGCGCGCCAATGAACCGTGGGAGCGGCCCCGTGACCGTGACGGTGAGCTCGCGCCGCGGCGGGCGGGGGTCAGCAGCTTCGGATTCGGCGGTGCGAACTGTCACGTCGTCGTCGAGGAGTACACCGGGGAGGCCGCGCACACGAGTACGGCGCAGGACGCCGACGGCCCCGGGAGCCAGGTCGCCGTACCCCTTTCCGCGCGTACCCGGCAGCAGCTCCGGGAGCGGGCGCGGAACCTGCTCGCCCACCTGGAGGACACACCCCGTCCTGCCGCGCTCCGTTCGATCGGGTGGACGCTCCAGACCGGGCGCGAAGCCATGGCTGAACGGGTCGGCTGGGTCGTCTCCTCCCGCCGGGAACTCGGTCAAAAATTGAGGGAGTTCATCAGCGGATCGGCGAGCGGGCCGCAGCACGGCGCCTGGTCGGCGCGGGACGGCCTCGTCGGCGTGGTCGAGCGCTGGAGCGCAGGGGAGGAGGTCGACTGGCGACGGTTGTACGGGGCTGCCGGTTCGGCCCTGCCCGGGCGCGCACACCTGCCCACGTACCCGTTCGCACGCGACAGGTACTGGCTCCCCGGCGGCGCCGAGAAGGTCAACAGCGTTGCCGAACAAGGTCCTTCGGCCGGCACGACGCTGTTCGTACCCCGCTGGACGCCGAAGCCCGCGTCGCGGGACCTGGCCGACGAGACCCCGTACACGCATCACGCCGTGATCCTCTGCGGAGCGCCGGCGGCCTTGCGGGACAGTGTGGAGCGCCGCCTGCCGAGTGTCCACTGCCACGCCGTCACGACCACCATGCGGCGCCCGGAGACCCGCTTCACCGACCTCTCGCGCCAGGTCTTCGAGATCGTCCGGACGCTCGCCGGGCAGGCGCGCGACGGCGCCACCCTCGTGCAGGTCGTGACACCGGCGGACGGCGACGACGCGGTCGGTCCCGCGCTCGCGGGGCTTCTGCGCACGACGGCGCTCGAACGCCCGCACATCGCAGGGCAGGTCCTCGCTCTCGACGGCGGGCGCGACGCGGACGACATCGCGGCGATCGTCCTGGAGAACGCCCGGCACGCGGACGACGCACTCGTCCGTCACCGGGGCACGGAGCGCCAGGTGCGGACCTGGGTGCCAGGGGCGGCCCAAGGCACGGGCACGCCCTGGCGCTCGGGAGGCGTGTACCTGATCACCGGAGGCGCGGGCGGCATCGGCGCCGTCGTCGCCCGCCGGATCGCACGGGACGCCGTACGCCCGACGCTCGTCCTCGTCGGACGCTCGGCACCGGATGCCCGGATCGGCCGACTCCTCGCCGAGCTGCGGGAAGCCGGTGCGGTGGCCCGGTACGCCGTCGCGGACGTCTCCCGCTGGGAGGAGGTACGCCATCTCGTCGCGCGGGTCGGCGGGGAGACGGGTGCGATCCACGGAATCGTGCACGCCGCAGGCGTGATCCACGACGGGTACATCACGAACAAGACGACTCAGGAGTGGGACGAGGTCCTCGCCCCGAAGGTCGACGGCGCGGTGCACCTGGACCGGGCCACGGCGCACCTGCCCATCGAGTCCTTTCTCGTCTTCTCGTCCGGTACGGCAGTCACCGGAAATCCCGGTCAGTCCGACTACGCCACGGCCAACGGCTATCTCGGCGAGTACGCCGCCCGCCGCAACACGCGCGTCGCGGCGGGCGAACGGTCAGGGCGTACGGTCGCGATCGCGTGGCCGCTCTGGAAGGACGGAGGAATGGCGGTCGACGACGCGACCCGCGCGTACCTCCGGCGCAGCCGCGGTCTCGTGCCGATGGAGTCGGACGAAGGACTCGAAGCCCTCCTGAACGCCTGGCGGTTGGGCGAGGCCGGCGAGCACCAGATCTGGGTTCACCACGGAGAGCCGGCCAGGCCCGCGTCCGTGCCCCCGCCCGCCGCTGCTTCCCCTGCACCGGAGACGGCCGTCGGGCGGCCGGACCGGGAGACGCTCCGGTCGGTCGTGGAGCTCTTCGCGCGGGTCACCAAGCTCCCGCTCCACGACATCGACGCCGATCGGCCCCTCGACGACCTGGCCCTCGACTCGGTCATGGTCGTGCAGCTCAACAGGGAGCTGTCCTCGATGTACGGAGAGGTCCCGACGACGCTCTTCTACGAATTCCCCACGCTGCGCGCCGTCGCCGGAGCGCTCGCCGGGGCACCCACCCCGCCGGCCCCCGGTGCACGGGCCGACGGACCGTCCGACGCGGTCCGGGTGCAGGCGGCGCGGCACACACCCGGGACAGCGCCTGCTCCGGGCCCGCCCGCGCCGGACGACGCCATCGCGATCATCGGGATGAGCGGGCGCTATCCGCAGGCCGAGAACACCGAAGAGTTCTGGGCGAACCTCACGGCGGGACGCGACTCCATCACGGAGATCCCCCCCGGCCGATGGCCGCTGGAGGGCTTCTACGAGCCGGACCGCGCCACGGCCATCGCCACCGGGCGCAGCTACAGCAAGTGGGGCGGATTCCTGAGCGACTTCGACGCGTTCGACCCGCACTTCTTCCGGATCGCACCGCGTGACGCCTACGCCATGGACCCGCAGGAGCGCCTCTTCCTCCAGGCTTCCTGGGAAGTGATCGAGGACGCGGGCTACACCCGCGAGGAGCTGGCCCGACGCCATCAGCGGCGCGTGGGTGTCTTCGCCGGTGTGACCAAGTCCGGCCACGCACGGCACGGCGCGGCCCGGCTGCCGTCCGGTGAGACGGTCGTGCCCTCGCTCTCCTTCGCCTCGCTCAGCGCCCGGACCTCGTACGTCCTCGACCTCCATGGCCCGAGCCTGACGATCGACACGATGTGCTCCTCTTCGCTCACGGCGATCCACGAAGCCTGCGAGCACCTGCGCCGGGGCTCCTGCGAGCTGGCCATCGCGGGTGGGGTGAACCTGTACCTGCATCCTTCCGACTACGTCGAACTGTGCCGTTCCACCATGCTGTCCTCGCAGCCCCGTGTGCGGAGCTTCGGCAGCGGCGGTGACGGATTCGTGCCCGGCGAGGGAGTGGGCGCTGTGCTGCTGAAGCCCCTCGCCCGCGCTCTGGCGGACGGTGACCAGGTCCTCGCGGTGGTCCGCGGGACGAGCATCAACCACGGTGGGCGCTCCCACGGCTATACGGTGCCGAGCCCGACCGCGCAGGCGGAACTGATCCGCGACGCGCTGACCCGTGCCGGGGTTCCGGCGCGGGAGGTGAGCTACGTCGAGGCGCACGGCACGGGCACGGAGCTCGGCGACCCGATCGAGGTGAAGGGTCTCTCGCTCGCCTTCGAGGAGTCCACGGACGAGAAGCAGTTCTGCGCGATCGGCTCCGTGAAGTCGGTGATCGGACACCTGGAGGCCGCCGCGGGGATCGCGGGGGTCACCAAGGCCGTACTCCAGCTCCGGCACCGCACGCTCGTTCCGAGCCTGCACGCGGAAGAGCCGAACCCCGGCATCAGGTTCGAGCAGACGCCGTTCTTCGTCCAGCGGACGCTCGCACCGTGGGAGTCGCAGACACCACGGATCGCGGCGGTCTCGTCCTTCGGAGCAGGTGGCTCGAACGCCCACGTGATCCTTGAGGAGTACGTTCCGGACCCCGCCCCGCACCGGCCGGCGTCCGACGAGGGCGAGCAGCTCGTCGTCCTCTCGGCGCGGACACCGGAGCGGCTTCGGCACTCCGCCGCGCGTCTGGTGGCGTTCCTCGAACGCGCGGAGACGGAGCGGGGAGCGGTCGGCCTGGCGGATCTCGCCTTCACCCTGCAGCTCGGACGCGAGGCGATGAAGGAGCGCCTGGCGGTGACCACCGCCTCACTGCCCGGGCTCCTGCGGGTTCTGCGCGGGTACGCGGAGAGCGGGGACGCGGCGGGGACACCCGGCCTCCACCGGGGCACGGCCGGACAGGTCCTGGGCGCCGTCGCCGAGATCTCGGCCGACGACGACCTTCGGGAACTCCTGGTCGAACGGTGGGCCCGGAAGGGGAAGCACGACAAGCTGGCCGCGCTCTGGGTCGGCGGAGTGGAGCTGGACTGGAGGCGGCTGCACGGAGCCGCGTCGCCCCGCCGGATATCCCTGCCGACGTACCCGTTCGCGCGGGACCGGTTCTGGATCGGGGACCTGGAGCCGGTCCGGGAGGCGTCGCCCGTCCCGACTCCGGTCGCCGCCGCACCGCAGCCCGAAGAGGTCGAGCCGCACATCACACCCGACGGCACGTCGGACGCCGTGCCCGATGCCACACGTGATGAATGGGTCGCCCGCACCGTATGCGCGACGATCGCGCAGGTGCTGGTCATGGAGCCGGACGAGGTCGACGGCGGCCTCGCGTTCGCCGACTACGGACTCGACTCCATCCTCGCGGTCCGTCTCGTCCACCTGCTGAACGACACCCTCCGGCTCGACCTGTCGACCGGCGTCGTCTTCGACCACAGCTCCGCCGACCGACTTGTCGCGCATCTGCTCACGGAATATGCCGGCATCGGCCCCGCCGCCCCGCCACCGGCCGTCGCCGGTGAAGCGCGTCCGCGGACCACGCCCGGCTCCCTGCCCGCACAACGGCCCGCTGCCCACGCCCCGATCGCCATCGTCGGGATGAGCGGACGGTTCCCCGGATCCGACACCCTGGACGACCTCTGGAAGCATCTGGAGAACGGTGACGATCTCATCACGGAAGCCACCCGCTGGGATCTCGCGGACACCGGTGCCGACGGCTCAGCGCGCTGCACGCAAGGGGGATTCCTCCACGGGATCGACCGGTTCGACCCGCTGTTCTTCGGCATCTCGGGCGTCGAGGCCGCAGCCATGGATCCCCAGCAGCGGCTGCTCCTCGAAGAGGCGTGGAAGGCCCTGGAGGACGCGGGGTACGCCGGCCGGCACCTGGGCGGGACCCGCTGCGGCGTGTACGTGGGCTGCTACAAGGGCGACTACCAGGAGGCCGTCGGGGGCGACGCGCCCGCTCAGGCGTTCTGGGGGAACATGGCATCCCTCATCCCGGCCCGCGTCTCCTACTTCCTCGATCTGAAGGGGCCCGCGCTGGCGGTGGACACCTCGTGCTCCAGCTCGCTCGTCGCGATCGACCTGGCGTGCCGGGGGCTCTGGTCGGGCGAGACGGACATGGCGCTGGCGGGCGGTGTCTTCGTCCAGTCGACACCCCGCCTCTACGAGTTGGCCGACGGCGCCGGAATGCTCTCCGCCACGGGACGCTGCCACACCTTCGACCACCGTGCCGACGGATTCGTACCGGGCGAGGGCGTCGGTGTGCTGGTGCTCAAGCGACTCGATGACGCCCTCGCCGACGGGGACCACATCCATGGCGTGGTCCGCGCCACGGGCGTCAACCACGACGGCGCGACCAATGGCATCACGGCGCCCAGCTCCGTTTCGCAGGAGCGTCTGCTCCGCGAGACCTACGAGTCCTTCGGCATCGACGCCGAGTCCATCCGGCTCGTGGAGGCGCACGGCACCGGCACCCCGCTCGGCGACCCCATCGAATTCTCGGCGCTCAGCCGTGCGTTCCGGGCCGGTACGGAGAAGTCCGGCTACTGCGCGCTGGGTTCGGTCAAGACGAACCTCGGGCACACCCAGTTCGCCGCGGGTGTAGCGGGCGTGTTCAAGATCCTCCTCTCGATGAGGCATCAGCAGATCCCGGCCTCACTCCACTTCGACAGGCCGAACCCCGCCGTCGGTCTCGAAGGCAGCCCCTTCTACGTGAGTACGCGCAGCCACCGCTGGGAGGCCCCGGACGACGGCGGACCTCGCCGGGGCGCGGTCAGCTCCTTCGGCGCGAGCGGCACCAACGCGCATCTCGTCATCGAGGAAGCGCCTCCCGCTGCCCGTGCCCGTACGCCACGTCCCGCGTATCTCGTGGTCCTCTCCGCGCACTCACGCGAGCAACTGGTTCAGCAGATGGCCCGGCTGGCGGAGCACTGCCGTCGCACGGACCTCCCGGACCTGGGGGACCTCGCCCACACGCTCGCCGTCGGCAGGGACTGGTTCGCCCACAGGTTCGCCTGCGTGGCGGCCGACCACACGGAGCTGCTGCGGATCCTCGACGAAGGGCCGGACGGAGCAAGGGCGTTCACCGGCCAGGTGGCATCGACGCGCAGGGGTGCTGCGGGCGCGGGCACCGGTGCGGAGAGGAGCCATGGCGAGGAATGCCTCCGCCGCTGCGCACACCCGACGGGATCCGATGCGGACGCCGTACCGTACCGCGCGGACCTCACCGCCCTCGCCGGGTACTTCGCCCAGGGGGTCGACCTCGACTACGGGGCGGCGTTCGTGGCAGGGGCCCATCTCCGGGTCCCGCTGCCGACCTACCCGTTCGCCGGAGAGAGCCACTGGGCCGGGCCGCCGCCCTTGCCACCTCAGCCTGTCACCCCCCTGAGCCGGCCGGTCCCGGACCGGCAGCCGCTCCACCGCTCGTCGGCGGTGGCGGACCTTCCCGGCACACTGCGGGCCTCGACGGTGTTCAAGGGCGACGAAGCCGTCCTCCGCGATCACACGGTGCGTGGGCAGCGCGTCCTCCCCGGCGCCGCCCACCTCGAAATGGCACGGGCGGCCGCGGCGCGTGCGTGGGGCACAGAGGCGGCAACGCCCCTGCTGATACGCGACATGACCTGGGTACGGCCGGTTGCCTTCGACGGCGCGCCACTGAGCGTCGATGTCCTGGTGAAGCCGACGGAGGGCGAGGAACTCACCTTCGAGATCGCTTCGAACACCGGTCGGGACGATGGCCCGGTCGTGTTCTCCACCGGGCGCATCGCACCCTCCGGCACAGCCCGCCCCGGCCGCGTCGACCTCGCGTCGATCCGAGCGGTGTGCGTGACAGCCGTATCCGCAGAACGCGTCCGTGAGGCGCTCGCGGCGATGGGCATCGTCCACGGGCCGTCCCTCCGCGCCGTCCGCATGGCACACGTCGGTGCCGGCACCGTGCTGGCACGGCTCGACCTGCCGGCGGAGACGGACCCCGTCGACGCCGGATGTGTTCTGCCTCCGGCGCTGCTGGACTCGGCCATCCAGTCCTCGATCGCGCTGCAACTCGCCGACGGCAGGGCCTCCGTGGAGACCGTGGTGCCGTTCGCGCTCGACCGGTTCGAACTCTTCGCACCCTGCACGGCCTCGATGTGGGCTGTCGTCCGTGTCGCGGACGGCACGGAGACGGCGACCGCGCTGAGCCGACTCGACGTGGATCTCGTCGACGGCGACGGGGAGGTCTGTGTCCGGATGACCGGCTACACCTCGCGCCGGGTGAAGGAACCGGCACCCTCGCTGTTCGCACCGGTCTGGGAAGCCGTATCCGAGCGCACCTCCGGCGCCCGCGCCCTGCCGCCTGCCGAACAGGTCCTCGTGGTGGGAGGGACCGCCGGGCAGCGCTCCGCGCTCGCCCGCCAGTACCCGTGGGTCACGATGTGGGACCTCGCACCGAGCGCTTCGACGGACGAGATCATGTTCCGGCTCCGGGACCTGGCGCCGATCGGCCACCTCGTCTGGATCGCGCCCGGTGCGGCGCCGGAGGATCAAGCGGCACTCCTGCCGACCGACACCGCCGGCTTCACCGCGGCCCAGGAGGACGGCGTCATCGCGGCCTTCCGCATGATCAAGGCCCTCGTCCGCACAGGACACGACGCACAACCGCTCGCCCTGACACTGGTGACGCGGAGCGCCCTGGCCACGCATGACACCGAGCCGACAGCACCTGCCCACGCCGGGCTGCACGGCCTCTTCGGCTCGCTCGGGCAGGAGTACACGAACTGGTCGGTCCGCCGGACGGACCTCGACACCGCCGATCTCCCCGAGGGGCTGTCGGCACTTCCGGACGACGCGGAGAACGACACTCTGGTGCGCCGTGCGGGCCAGTGGCTGGTCCGGCGCTGGGTGCCGTGCCGGCCCGGGACCGCACAGCGGGCCGCGTACCGGGAAGGCGGTGTCTATGTCGTGATCGGAGGTGCGGGCGGGCTCGGCACCGTATGGACCCGGCATGTCGTCCAGCGCTACGGCGCCCATGTGATCTGGATCGGCCGGCGCCCGCAGGACGCGTCGATCGGAGCGAAGCTGAGCACCTGCACCGGGCGCGGCAGTGTGCGCTACCTCTCCGCCGACGCCGCGGACCCCGCGTCGCTGCGCACCGCCCACGAGGAGATCAGGCGACACCATCCGCAGATCCACGGCGTCATCCAGGCGGCGCTGGACCTGCGGGACCAGAGCCTGGCGCGCATGGACGAAGCGACACTGCGGGCCGGCCTCGCCGCGAAGACCGACGTCAGCGTGGCCATGGCAGAGGTCTTCGCGGACGACACCTTGGACTTCGTCCTCTTCTTCTCGTCCGTCCAGTCGTTCACGACCGCCGCGGGCCAGGGCAACTACGCGGCCGGATGCACGTTCAGCGACGCCTACGCCCAGTTCCTCGCGAGGCACTGGGACTGCCCGGTGAAGGTGATGAACTGGGGGTGGTGGGGGAGCATCGGCAGCGCCTCGACCGAACTCCACCGGGAACGCATGGCACGCTGGGGCCTCCTCTCGATCGAGCCGCCCGAGGCGATGGAGGCACTCGACACACTGCTCCGCGGGCCGCAGCGTCAACTGAGCTTCATCAAGGTGCAGAAGCCCGAAGCCATCGCGGGGATCGACCCGGCGACTCTGCTCACGGTCCACGGAAGGGCACGGTCCCGCATCACGCCCACCGCCGTTGCGGCGGGCACCGGAGCGCCCTCCGGATGGGAGGCGATCCGCGCGATCGCGCAGTGGCGCAGGAGCGAACGCGATCCGCTCCTCGCGCGCATGGTCCGCGGACACCTGGAAGCACTCGGCAGCCTGCGCGGCCTCGGTACTCCGCCGACTCGCGGCGATGTCACCGGCCTGCGCCGCCGGGCCGGAATCCTGGAGCGGTACGACACCTGGCTCGACCATGCACTCCGTATCGCTCCGCCGTCGGCCCCACCGCTGGACGTCCTCGGCCGTGAATGGGACCGGCGCCGCGAGGAGTGGTCCGCGGATCCGGACAAGGCGGCCGAGCTCGCCCTGCTCGATGCCGCACTCCGTGCGCTGCCGGACATCCTCACCGGCAGGATCAGGCCCACCGACATCCTGTTCCCCCGCGGTTCCGTCGCGCTCGTCGAAGGCACGTACCGCAACAACCGCGTGGCCGACATGTACAACCGCGCCATGACGGACACGGCGGCCGCCATCGTCGCGGAGCGGCTGCGTCTGGACCCGGCCGCACGCCTGCGCATCCTGGAGATCGGCGCCGGTACGGGCGGCACGAGCGCCGGGATGTTCGCCGCACTGCGCCCGTTCCAGGACCACATAGAGACCTATGCGTACACCGATCTCTCGAAGGCGTTCCTGAACCACGCCAGGACCGAGTACGGACCGGAGGTTCCGTATCTCGCCTACGCCCGCTTCGACGCGGAGCAGCCGCTGGCCGGGCAGGGCGTGGAGAGCGGGAGCTACGACCTGGTCATCGCCGCGAACGTGCTGCACGCGACACGCGACACCCGGAACACCATCCGCAACGCGAAGGCGGCGCTGCGCGACGGGGGATGGCTCCTGCTGAACGAACTGGCGGCGTTCGACATCTCCAGCCATCTCACGTTCGGCCTGCTGGAGGGCTGGTGGCTCTTCCAGGACCATGCGCTGCGCATACCCGGCTCGCCCGCTCTCTCGCCCGCGAACTGGCGTGAGGTGCTGGTGAGCGAAGGCTTCTCCTCCGTCGTCTCCGTGCTGCCCGAGACACTTGAACTCGGGCAGCAGATCATCGCCGCCGAGAGCGACGGGATCGCCCGGCAGTCAGTGGCCCCGCCGGCGCGGCGGGAAACCGCTGCTCCCCGAGCGCTCCCGGAGCCTCCGCCGGAGGCCATCGCAACCCCGCACCCCCGCTCCGCCCCGGCAGAGCCCCCGAACGGCGACGGGACAGCCGGTGCCTCGGACACCGATGCGGAGAGCCGGGCCGGCACCATGGCCGGATACCTCAGGGACCAGGCCGCACGGACCCTCGGCATTCCGCCGGACAAGATCGCGCTCTCCGCGCCGCTGAGCGACTACGGGATGGACTCCATCCTCGTCCTCCAGCTCACCACCGCGCTGCGCGAGGACCTCGGAGAGGTCGCGTCCACCCTGCTCTTCGACGCCGAGTCCATCGAGGAACTCGCCGACCACTTCATGGCGACCGGCGGCGCCCGGGTGGACGCCCTCCTGGCTCGCCTGAACCCTGCGCCGGAGGGGACACCCGTCTCCGACACCGGGTTCCGGCCGCCGGAGCCGTCCGCGCTTCCCGCCACCGGACCGGCACAGCCCATTGCCGCGCTCTTCCGCGCCGCGGTGCTGACCGGCACCGCACAGCAAGCCGGTGACCTGTTGTCGATCGCCGCCCGGCTCCGGCCGACCTCCGCGACCGGAGGAGGACCGGAGCCGGAAACCCTGCGGCTGTCGGACGGCGATCAGGAACCGGCCCTGGTCTGCCTGCCCTCCCTCGTCGCCCCCACCGGGGCCCACCAGTACGTGAAGTTCGCAGCCGCACTCCGCGGCCTGCGCCAGGTGCGGACGGTCACCCTCCCCGGATACGGAACCGGTGAGCCGCTTCCCGTGAACCTGGAAGCGGCCGCGGACCGGCTGGCCGGGACGCTGCTCCGACGGTTCGACGGCCGGCCGTTCGCGCTCGCCGCCTACTCCTCCGGAGGGTGGCCCGCCCACGAGCTGGCACGGCGGCTGGAGAAGGCCGGCGCTACGCCCGCCGCTCTGGTGCTGCTCGATACGCTCCAGCCCGCCGGAACCGACATGATCCGGGAAATGTCGGTGCTCACACGACGGCTGCTCGACCGGTTCCCCCAACTGCCCGTCCTCGACGATCAGCTCACGGCGATGGCGTGGTACGCGCAGTTGCTCGAAGGCTGGCGCCCGCTGCCGGTGTCCACCCCGACCCTCCTGGTGAGCGCCGCGGAGGACAAGACGCTGCTCGAACTGCTCGGCAACGACGCGCGCGCCGACTGGCCGCTGGAACACGTACGGACGGAGGTGGCGGGGGACCACTTCACCATGCTCGAGGAGCACGCGGAGCCGACCGCACTCGCCGTCCATGAATGGCTCCGTGAACACTGCGCCTCCCGGCGGCAGTTCTGACCGCGGGATGCGATCGGCTCGGAAGAAACCCCGGCTCCCCACGCCCCTACCACCGAGAAGCAGAAGAGGGATCATGAATCATTCGGCCGGCCCGTGCGCGCGTCCCGACGCTCCGGCAGAATCGCGTGCCCGGCGGGGACGGGCCGCGCAGCAGAAGCTCTCCGGGTGTGCGCGATGAGCGATCGGCTGGGCTTCAGCCTGACGCAACTGCGGTACTTCGTCGTATCCGCCGAGCTCGGCAACATATCGGAGGCGGCGGAGCAGTTGTGCGCATCGCAGTCGACGGTCTCCTCGGCTGTGATGAGACTGGAACGCCAACTCGGTGTGCAGCTGCTGCTCCGCCATCACGCCCGCGGCGTCACCCTGACCCCGAGCGGCCGCCACCTGCTCCGGGAGGCACGTGCGTTGCTGGGGCAGGCCAGAAACCTGAAGGCTCAGGGCGACGCCCTGGCAGGCGACACCGCCGGCCGGCTGGACATCGGATTCTTCTTCTCGATCGCCCCCTTCCTACTGCCCCTGGTCCGCCGGATGGCCGAAGAACGGTATGCCGCTCTTCAGCTGAACGTTCATGAGGCATCGGAGAGGCTGTTGGAGCTGCTGCAGGACGGCCGGTGTGAACTGGCTGTCACGTACGATTTCCTGTCGGACGGTGCCAGGTTTCATCCTCTGGCCGATCTGCCTGTTCATGCCCTGTTGGCGGATGACGACCCGATGGGCATGACCGGCTCGATCGGTCTGGACGAACTGGCCGCTCGACCGTTCGTGACCCTGGACGTCCCGGCCGTACTCCACCATTTCGAGACGATGTTCGCCACTGCGGGCGTCCGTATGCCGCAGGTGATCACGACAACGAGTCCTGAGACCATGCGCGGACTGGTGGCCGCGGGTTCCGGGTTCGCGTTGATGTATCAACGCGCGGCCCATGCGAGGACACTGGACGGCGGGAGGGTCCGATCGGTCGAGATCGCGGGAGAGGTGCCGCCTTCGTCCCTCGGCGTGGCCATGATGCCCGATCTGCACCTCAGCAGCCGCGGCAGGGCCTTCCTGGAAGTGCTGGGCTCCGCGGTTTCGGTCAGCGGCCAGGTGAACTCGGCCGCGTGACACGGGACGCTCCACGGATGTGGCCGGCAGCTCATGAACTGCCGGCCCACCGTTGGGGATCTCCGCACACCGGAAGCGGGAGTACGGCCGTCAGG
The DNA here is from genome assembly GCF_053593015.1 of Streptomyces sp. NPDC002403. Classification (NCBI taxonomy): domain Bacteria; kingdom Bacillati; phylum Actinomycetota; class Actinomycetes; order Kitasatosporales; family Streptomycetaceae; genus Streptomyces; species Streptomyces sp. NPDC002403. The sequence continues at coordinate 95,522 of NZ_JBSFBQ010000022.1, forward strand.
CCAGGGTCCTGAGCACGGCCGGATCGTAGGGGACGGTCCGGTCCAGCTCACCGCGCAGCGCCTTCGCCGCCCAGTCCGGGTTGGCCAGCAGCGTCCTGCCCACGGCGACGAGGTCGAACTCGTCGCGCTCCAGGCGGGCCACCAGCTCCTCGATGCCGGTCAGCCCGGCCTGCTCGGTGAAGCCCTGGGCGAAGTCGCCCACACCGTACTGCTGGTCCAGGCCGACGGAGCCGACCGTCACCGTGGCCTTGCCGCTCAGCTTGCGCACCCAGCCGGCCAGATTGAGCGGGCTGCCGTCGAACTCGGGCAGCCAGTAGCGGCGGGTGGAGGCGTGGAACGCGTCGACACCGGCCTCGGCCAGCGGCATGAGCAACTGCGCCAGCTCGTCCGGGTTCTCCGCGATGCGGGCCTCGTAGTGGTTCACCTTCCACTGGGAGAGCCGGAAGAGAACCGGGAACCCCGGACTGACGGCCGCGCGGATCGCCTGCACGATCTCGGCGCCGAAACGGGCGCGGGAGGCCGGGTCTCCGCCATAGCGGTCGGTACGCCGGTTGGTGCCGCTCCACAGGAAGTCGTCGATCAGATAGCCGTGCGCGCCGTGGAGTTCCACGCCGTCGAACCCGAGCCGCTCCGCGGCCGCGGCGGCCTCCGTGAAGGCGGCCACCGTCTCGTCGATGTCCCGCTGGGTCATGGCACGACCGGCCGGGGCGCCATCTAGCCCGAGCCCGGACGGGCCCTCCGCGGGCGGTTCCGTCCCGAAGCGTGCGACCCCGGTGTGCCACAACTGGGGAATGATCCTGCCACCGGCCCGGTGCACTTGCCGCACCACATGGGCCCAGCCGGCGAGGGGCTGCTCGCCGTAGAAGTGGGGCACGTTCTCGTACGCTCCGGCGGCGGCCCGGTTGATGTAGGTGCCCTCAGTGATGATCAGTCCGACCTGGTGGGCCGCACGGCGGGCGTAGTACTCCGCCACGTCCGGGCCCGGCACACCGCCGGGGGACTGCATCCTGGTCATCGGGGCCATGACGATCCGGTTGGGGACCGTGAGGTCGCCCACGGTGAACGGCTCGTCCAGGCTGGCCATTGTTCCTCCAGATGTGTCGGCACTGCTTACACGGACGTCCCGTGTGCACCTTGCTCACCACGCGTCCCACTGCCGCGCGCTGATCCGTCAGGAAGTGCGGGGCAGCCCTTGACGAGACGTCTCCTGGCTGTGCGGAAAATGCTGCTGCCGCATACCGGTAGCGCATGATTATTGACCTTGCTGATAGCGATGTCCAGCTTGCAGAGGTCAATCCGGCTTGTATCGCACGATGCGATGCAGTGCATCGGAATAATCAGCTTGACCGTATCGGGGAGGCCGTTGATAGTGGTCCTCGTGATTCCGCGTCGCCATGGTCGGCCGGAGTGAAACTCTCCTTCCGAATAGCATCAGGAGAGCTGATCTCCGTTATCGATCAATTGCGCGGACAGGCCTGTTGAGGCAGGAAAGGGGGCGGATCCCGGAGTGAGTCGAGATCGCCTTGCCGAAAGAACTGAAAAGTTTGCCAATGAGTTGGAAGGCAAGCGGGCCGTGGTGACCGGCGGCAGCCGCGGTATTGGTGCCGCGATCGTGCAGAACTTGCTCGACGCCGGGGCCACCGTCGTGACCTCTGCCCGTAACCCGACCGAGCAGACCCCGTCCGCCGCCAAGTTCGTCAGAGCCGACCTCAGTACGGCTGACGGTGTGCGCGAGTTCGCGGATTCCGCTCTGGAAAATCTCGGCGGCGTGGACATCGTCGTCAACAACGCGGGTGGCTGCCGGGCCTTTCAGACTGCGCTGGAAATCGAGAACGACTGGCAGTACACGATGGATATCAACTTCCTCGCCGCGGTCCGCCTCAATTCCGCACTTGTGCCGTCCATGCGCGAGAGCGGAGGCGGAGTCGTCGTACATGTCTCGTCCATTGCCACCATTGCGTCCTATCCGATGATCCTGCACTACGCAGCTGCCAAGTCCGCACTGGAGACCTATAGCAAGGGGCTTGCGGCCGAGTTGGCCCCACAAGGCATCCGTGTCGTCGCAGTCTCTCTCGGGAACGTAATGACGCCAGGGGCGGACGAGGCACGCGAAAAGATCGTGGATTACCTCGGCAACGATTCCGTGGATTGGGCCGACGAAATCCCGCTCGGGCGAATCGGCCAGTCGGACGACATCGCGGAGGCGGTCGGATTCCTGGTCTCGGAACGCGCCGCATGGATCACCGGCAGCACTCTCGTCATTGACGGCGGGCGCACTGCGGCCCTGACCTGAACCCCCTTCATCGGTGACCACGAATGCGCAGCTGACCGTCTGCCAGGACTGAAAGGACTGACACGATGACCGCCACAGGGGAAGGGATACGGGCCTACCCGTTCGGTCCGGTCGACCGACTCGAAGTAGACCCGAAGCTGGCCGAGATCTGCGGTGAACAGCCGGTGCTGCGCGTGAGTCTGCCCTACGGTGGCGACGCCTGGCTGGTCACACGGTACGCGGACGTCAAGGCGGTACTGGCCGATCCCCGGTTCAGCCGTGCCGCCGCCGTGGGCGAGGACATCCCCCGCACGGTCGCCACCGGTCTGCCGAGCACCTCCATGCTGAGCATGGACCCGCCTGAGCACAGCCGACTGCGGCGCCGGGTGGCCAATTCGTTCACCCTACGCCGCGTCGAAGCGCTCCGCCCGCGCGTCCAGGGGATCGTGAACGGCCTGCTCGACACCATGATCGCCGCAGGTGGACCCGCCGACCTGACCCAGGCGCTGACCTGGCCGCTGCCGATCACGGTCATCTGCGAACTGCTCGGCGTGCCCGTCGCCGACCGTGACCGGTTCAACGTCTGGGTGGACGGCTTGCTGATGCTGTCCGATCCGGCGCAGTCCACACAGGCCCGGGGACACCTCAACGACTACCTCGCCGGCCTGGTCGCACTGCGCCGCACCGCCCCCACCGACGACTTGCTCGGCGAGCTGGCCAATGTGGAGGACGATGAGGACCGGCTCCTCGACGAGGAACTGGTCAGCCTCGGGGTCAGCTTGCTGTCCGCAGGACAGGAGGCCACCGCCAACCAGCTCGGCAACTTCGTCTATACGCTGATGACCAGACCCGATCTCTGGCAGAAGCTCGTCGCCGACCCGGGTCTGGTGCCCGACGCGGTCGAAGAACTCTCCCGGATCATCCCGATCAGCGCGTCCGCCGGCTTCACCCGCATCGCCATCGAGGACGTGGAACTGAGCGGGCAGATCATTCGAGCGGGCGACGCGGTGGTCGCCGAGTTGGGGATCGCCAACAGGGATCCCGCGGTGTTCGACCACCCGGAGGAGATCGACTTCCACCGAGGGAGCGTTCCGCACGTCACCTTCGGGCACGGCGTGCACCACTGCCTCGGCGCGCAGCTGGCCAGGATGGAGCTGCGACTCGTGCTCGAATCCCTGCTCCGCCGCCTGCCCGGCCTGCGCCTCGCCGTGCCGGTCGACCAGATCACCTGGCGCACCAACCGCCTGATCCGCGGGGTGGAAGCGCTGCCGGTCAGCTGGTGAGAGCTGCACGCACCCACGGTCACGGCCGGGCGGAACGCCGCGCGCGCCGCACCGCGGGCCGCTGTGAGGAGTGACGTACGGATTCCACGGCCGGCCAACGCACGCAGTCAAGTGCCCGGCGATGTCCACAGACAGGACGCGCCGGCATTACCGGGACGCCAAGGGAGGCCTGATCATGACCGATCCACTGGAGGCGGTCACTGCGGCAGTGCAAGATCCCGACAAGGGACTCGCCGAGGTCATGGCCGCCGTGCTGGAGGGCTACGGGGACCGGCCGGCCCTCGGTGAACGCGCGGAGGAAGCCTCGACAGCGCGGCTGCTCCCGAGGTTCGACACCATCAGCTACCGCGAGCTGTGGGCACGTGTCCGTGCGGTTGCCGGCACGTGGCACCACGATCCGCGGCATCTGCTGAGCGCGGGCGACCGCATCTGCCTTCTCGGCTTCGCCAGTACCGACTACGCGACACTCGACCTCGCCTGCATCCACGCCGGTGCCGTGTCCGTGCCTCTGCAGTCCAGTGCGCCGCTGTCCCAGCTGACACCGATCATCGCGGAGACGGAGCCACGCGCCCTCGCCACCAGCATCGAGCGTCTGGACGCCGCTGTTGAAGCCGTGACCGGGGCGAGCTCGATCGAGCACCTGATCGTGTTCGACTACCGTCCCGAAGTCGCCGACCAGCGAACCGCCTTCGAGTCCGCCCGGCGCCGCCTGGCAGAAACCGGCCGACCGGTGGCCGTCGACTCGCTGGCCGCGCTGATCGAACGCGGAGCCGGCCTGCCGCCCGCCCCCCTGTTCACCGCCGACGCGGGAGACGATCCGCTGGCCCTGCTCATCTACACCTCCGGCAGTACCGGGACCCCCAAAGGGGCCATGTACACCCAGCGGCTGGTCGGCACCGCGTGGTACGGGTTCAGCTACGGGGCGGCGGACGGGCCCCCGGTCAGCATCCTCTACATGCCGCAGAGCCATCTCGCGGGCCGCTACGCCCTGATGGGTTCGCTCGTCCGGGGCGGTGTCGGCTACTTCACCGCCAGGAGCGACCTGTCCACCCTGTTCGAGGACATCGCGCTGGTCCGTCCCACCGAACTGACCATGGTCCCGCGCCTGTGCGACATGCTCTTCCAGCGGTACCAGAGCGAACTGGGCCGGAGAGCCGGCGAACCGGGTGACGTCGAGACGGCGGTCAGGACGGACCTGCGCGAGAACCTCCTGGGCGGGCGCGTCGCCAAGGCGTTCTGCGGGACCGCCCCGCTGTCCCCGGAGGTGGCGGCCTTCGTCGAGTCCTGTCTGGACCTCCACCTGTACACCGGTTACGGGTCCACGGAGGCCGGCGGAGTACTGCTCGACACAGTGGTGCAGCGCCCGCCGGTGATCGACTACAAGCTGGCCGACGTCCCGGAACTGGGCTATTTCCGCACCGACCTACCGCATCCGCGCGGGGAACTGCTGCTCAGGACGGAGAGCATCATTCCCGGCTACTACAAGCGGCCCGAGGTCACCGCCCAGATCTTCGACGAGGACGGCTACTACCGGACCGGCGACGTCATGGCCGAGGTCGGACCCGACCGGCTGGTCTACGTCGACCGCACCAAGGACACCCTGAAGCTGTCCCAGGGCGAATTCGTCGCCGTCTCCCGCTTGGAGACCGTCTTCACCGGCAGCCCCCTCATCCGGCAGATCTACGTGCACGGCAACAGCGAACGCGCCTACCTCCTCGCGGTGGTGGTGCCCGCGCCCCACGCGTCGGCCGGCGGCGGGGAGCCGGACTCGCTCAAGCCGCTGCTCAGCGAGGCGCTGCAGCAGATGGCCAGGGAGGCCGAGCTCAACTCGTACGAGATCCCGCGTGACTTCCTCATCGAGGCCGAACCCTTCAGCCCGGAGAACGGCCTGCTCTCGGAGAGCCACAAGCTGCTGCGCCCCAGGCTCAAGGAGCGCTACGGGGAGGCTCTTGACCGGCTGTACGCCGAACTCGCCGAGGGCCAGGTCAGGCAGGTGCGCGAGCTGCGTCAGGCGGGTCCGCACCGGCCGGTGCTGGAGACGGTCACCCGGGCCGTCCAGGCACTGCTGGGGTGTGCGGACACCGCCCTCGGCGCCGACGTGCACTTCACGGACCTGGGCGGGGACTCCCTCTCCGCGCTGTCCTTCTCCCTCCTCATGAAGGAGATCTTCCACATCGAGGTTCCGGTCGGGGTGATCACCAGCCCGGCCAATGACCTGGCCCGGCTGGCGAGGTACGTGGAGGCGGAGCGCGAGATCGGGACGGAGCGGCCCACATTCGCTTCCGTACACGGTGACAACAGCACCGAAGTCCATGCCGGTGACCTCACCCTGGGAAAGTTCATCGGCGCGGCGACCCTCGCCGCCGCGCCGACGCTGCCCCGCCCCCGCGGTGCCGTGCGCGCCGTCCTGCTCACCGGAGCCAACGGCTACCTCGGCCGGTTTCTGTGCCTGGAATGGCTGGAGCGGCTGGCGCCCTCCGGCGGCAAGCTGATCTGCCTGGTTCGCGCGAGCGACGCGGCTGCCGCGTCGAGGCGGCTCGAGGAGGCCTTCGACCGCGGTGACGCGGAACTGCTCCAGCGGTACCGGGATCTGGCCGAAGGGATCCTGGACGTCATCGCGGGCGACATCGGCGAGCCGCACCTGGGCCTGGACGAGGACACGTGGAACGGCCTGGCCGACACCGTGGACCTGATCGTCCACCCGGCCGCCCTGGTCAACCACGTGCTGCCCTACCGACAGCTGTTCGGACCCAACGTCGTCGGCACGGCGGAACTGATCCGGCTGGCGCTCACCGCGCGGATCAAGCCCGTCACCTACGTGTCCACCGTCGCCGTAGCGGCCGGGGCCGGGACGTCGGCTCTCGCGGAGGACGCCGACATCCGCAGCACCGCTCCGGTGCGGCGGATCGACGAGAGCTACGCCAACGGGTACGCGACCAGCAAATGGGCCGGGGAGGTCCTGCTCCGGGAGGCACACGACCTGTGCGGCCTGCCGGTCGCCACCTTCCGGTCGGACATGATTCTTGCGCACAGCAGGTACCAGGGGCAGCTGAATGTCCCCGACCTGTTCACCCGGCTGCTGCTGAGCCTGCTCGCCACCGGCCTCGCGCCGGCCTCGTTCCACCGGACCGGTGAGCGCGCGCACTACGACGGTCTGCCGGTCGACTTCACCGCAGAGGCAGTCACGGCGCTGGGAGGGCGGGCCACCGAGGGCTACCGGACCTTCAACGTGCTGAACCCGCACGACGACGGCATCTCGCTGGACACCTTCGTCGACTGGCTCGTGGAGGAGGGGCACCCGATCCGGCGGATCGACGACTACGGCGAGTGGCTCGCCCGTATCACGGCCGCGCTCCGCGCCCTGCCGGAGAAGCAGCGTCAGCACTCGCTGCTGCCCCTGCTGCATGCCTTCGCGCAGCCCGAGGAGGGCGTCCCCGGCTCGGCGATACCCGCGGACCGGTTCCAGGCCGCCGTGCGCGCCGCGAAGGTCGGCCCCGGGCAGGACATCCCCCATCTGTCGGCGGCCCTCATCGGCAAGTACGCCACCGACCTGCGCCGGCTCGACCTGCTCTGAAGGCTGTCCCGTCCGGTGGTAGGGAGCCCGGCCGGGCTGTGGCGCACGCCTGCCGGCCCCGGCCGCTGAACAGCGCGGAACGGCCTTTCGGTAGCCGCACATTCCATGAGAGACAGCGAATAGGAACCCGACATGGGACAGAACATCAGCGAGACAGCGACTTCGTTTCTGCGCGGTCTGGAGGCGCACGACTTCGCCGGGTGCCGGGCGATGTGCACCAGCGGGGCCACCGTGTGGCAGAACGACGGACAGGGGGAGCGGGCGATCGACGCGACGCTGCAGCAGTTCAAGGCCTTTGCCGCTGACGTCGACGCGTTGCGTTACGACATCATTCGCCAGTTCGAGAATGCGAGCGAGGTCTTCCAGCAGCAGGTGCTTCACCTGAGCATGGCCGACGGGTCGGACAGCAAGGTCCATGCCACGGTCTGCTTCAGGTTCGAGGGCGGCGGCCTCATCGACCGGATCGAGGAGTGCATCTACCCGGTCCCGACGGCCGAGGCAGCCTGATCCGCCCCCTTGCCTCGCGTCCCCCTTCGTCCGGCGAGTACCCCGAGCACACCCGCGCCCGTCACGAGCTGCTCGCCGAGCTGGACCTCATCGGGCCGCGGATGTCAGAGTCCCTCGTCGAGGACATCCGACCACGCCGTGTCTCCCGCGCTCCCGTCGGGCCCGGGCAGCGATGTCTCCGCCCAGATGACCTTTCCCTGGGGCGTGTAGCGGGTGCCCCAGCGCTCGGCCAGTCGTGCGACGAGAAAAAGGCCGCGGCCTCCTTCGTCCGTCGCGGCGGCATCGCGCAGATGGGGCGAGGTGCTGCTGCTGTCGGCCACCTCGCAGGTCAGGGCGCGGTCGTACACCAGTCGTACGGTGACCGGTGCGGAGCCGTAGCGGATGGCGTTGGTGACCAATTCGCTGAGCAACAGTTCCGTGGCGAACGCGAGCTCGGACAGGCCCCACTCGTCGACCTTCTCGGCCGCGGCAGCGCGCACCCCCGCCACGGCGGCAGGATCGAACCGTACGCCCCAGTCGGCGACACGGTCGGGCGGGATCACCCGTGTCAGGGCGATGAGCAGCGCCACATCGTCCTTCGGCCGACTGGGCAGGAGCGCGTCGAGCACTGCCTGGCAGCTTGCCTCCGGCGGCCGGCCGGGGTGGTGCGCCAGGGCCTGACGCAGCAGCTCGATCCCCACGTCGATGTCCCGGGTGCGGTCCTCGATGAGTCCGTCGGTGTAGAGGACGAGCTGCGTGCCCTCCGCCACTTCCATTTCCACAGTCTCGAACGGCATACCGCCAAGGCCCAGGGGCGGGCCGGCCGGAAGGTCGGGGAAGGACACACTGCCGTCGGGCCGGACCAGTGCGGGCAGAGGGTGCCCGGCCCGAGCCATGGCGCAGTGGCGGGAGACGGGATCGTAGATCACGTACAGGCAGGTGGCTCCGATGATCCCCGCATCGGCGGTTCCCGCCTCCTCCTGGTCGATGCGCCCGACCAGGTCGTCGAGGTGGCGGAGGATCTCGTCGGGCGGCAGGTCGAGCGTGGCGAAGTTGTGCACGGCCGTGCGCAGCCGTCCCATCGTGGCGGCTGCGTGCAGGCCATGGCCGACGACATCTCCGACGACCAGCGCCACTCGACTGCCCGGAAGCGGGATCACATCGAACCAGTCGCCGCTCACCCCGGAGGTTGCGGGCAGGTAGCGACGGGCGACCACCAGCGCGCTCTGTTCGGGCAGGGTCTGCGGGAGCAGGCTGCGCTGCAGAGCCATGGCCACGGTGTGCTCACGGGTGTAGCGGCGAGCGTTGTCGATGCTGACGGCCGCCCGGGCGACCAGTTCTTCGGCCAGGGACAGGTCGTCCTCCTCGAACGGCTGGGGCTTCTCGGAGCGCCAGAAGTTGGCCATGCCCAGGACGACCCCCCGCGCCTGGAGCGGCACCGTGATGAGTGAATGGACGCCGTAGTCGACGATCATCCGTGTCCGCTCCGGGTCCTGAGCGAGCCAGCCGGGTGCGGCGGCCAGGTCGGGCACCAGCTCCGGCCGGCCGGTGGCGAAGGCCCGTGCCTGTGGCGTGGCGGGAAGAAAGCTGATCAGCTGACCGAGTTCGTACAGGGGATGGTCGTCCCGGATGCCGTGTACAGCGGTGCGGCGCATATCCGTGTCCGCACTGGTCGGCTCGTCCCCGTGGAGAACTGGTTCGGCCAGATCGACGGTTGCGAAGTCGGCGAGCCGGGGGACCGCGATCTTGGTCAGTTCCTCGGCCGTGCGCGCCACGTCGAGGGTGGTACCGATGCCGAGACCGGCGTCGTACAGCAGGCGCAGCCGCTCGCGGGCGTTCTCCGCCCTGCCGGACAGCACCCGTAGCTCTGTGGAGTCACGCAAGGTCGCGACTGTCCCCCCGGGGCCGCCGTGACGTTCCGTGGGCCGCTGATTCACCGTGAGCAGTCGACTCCCCGCGAGGTGTACTTCGTCCGTGGCCACACGGCCCGAGGTCAACAGCTCAACCATGCCGGGATCAAGGCCGGACAGGTCCGAGACGTGCCGCCCCTCGGCGTCGAGCGGCAGATCCAGCAGGCGTCTGGCCTCGTCGTTGGCCAGCAGCAGGAGACCGTCCCTGCTGACGATGAGCACGCCCTCGCGCACGGCGTGCAGCACCGCGTCGTGATGCTCGTACATACGATTCATCTCGGCAGGGCCCAGCCGGTGGGTCTGTCGCCGCAGCCGCTTGGTCACCAGGGCCGTCCCGCTCGTGGCCACTCCGAGCGCAACCGCTCCTGCGCCGAGGATGATCGGAATCTGTCGTGCCACCGCTCCGGTCACGTGCTTGACCTTCATGCCGGCAGTCACCAGGGCCACGACCCGCGCGTGATCGTGGACGGGGACGATCGCCTGCGCCTCGCGGCCGAGCGGGCCGTTGACGCTCTCGGTGTACACGTGGCCGGCCAGGGCCGGTGCGATGGTGGCGATGGCCCTCTTCCCGATCAGCTCCGGCTGGGGGTGTGTGTAGCGGATTCCCTTCGTGTTCATCACCACGATGAAATCGACGCCGGCTGCCTTTCGCGCCGCCTCGGTGAGCGGCTGGAGCACCCTGGAAGGATCAGGGGCCTTCAGCGCGGTCAGGAGGCCCGGTGAGTGAGCGAATGTCTGAGCGACGGCGACGGAGCGGCTTCTCGCCTCCGCGTTGTTGTCGTGCCGGGATTGCACTACGAGCGCCAGCACCGCAGCGGCCACGAGGAGCGCGACGACGGTCACCTGCAGGGCGAAGACCTGGCCCGCGAGGCTCCGGGGATACTTACCCGTAAGTGACCGAATCCGTGCGCTCCGGAGTCGACCGAAACGACTAACCACAGTGCCTTTTGTAACACCGCGAGGTCGAAGGTGCGTGCGGTCAGGGCTCGCCCGGGGGCGGGACCGCACGGCGGCCCGACGACAATCGGGCAGCAGTGGGACCGGATCGGGTGCCAGGACGGCACGGATACGGCCGCGCCCGGATCGGTCGGGAGAACCGGGTCCGGTGATGCGTTGACCACCCGGCGCTGGACATCGGGTTTCGGCCTCAGCCGGGCGGGCGGATCCTGGTCGGTCATGAACAGGGCGGACCGTGAGGGTTCCGCGGGGCGACGGTGAGCTGATCGACGGCATACGGTTCCGGGTCCGCACCGGTGTTCCGTGGCGGGACGTACCCGTCGCGTTCGGGCGGCCGGATCTGCGGCCTGTTCCGCCGATGGCAGCGGAACGGCACCTGGCACCGGGCTCTCACACGGCTCCGGTCCCTGGCCGACATGGAGGGCTCGATGCTCCCTCCTTCTTCCTCGGGCCCGCTGCCGGGGCTAGTTGATCACCAGAGTGAAGAACCTGACGGTGAGTGCGTCCGTGCCCGGAGGGTTGGAGTATGTGACGCGTTCTACGAATGCGCCCCTGAGCTGGTACTGCTTGACGGCGTTGTTCTGGTAGTCGAGGGCCTCGACGGTGACGTCCTTGAGGCGTCCTTCGCGTCCCGCGATCGCGTCGTCGATCCAGCGGTCGACCGCGGCACTGTGGGTCGCGCCCCGCACCAGGGTCACCTTGTCATCCTCGAGACCGGAGACTTCCTGGAGGTACTCGACGGGGGCTCCGTCCATCTGCAGGCGGAAATTGTGAGAAGTGAGGGCGTCGCCGGGCTGGAGTCCGTCCGCCGACTCGGCGGTCGTGCTCTGCCCGCCGGATTTCTTTTCGGCGGAGTCCTTCGTGCCGCCCTGCTTCGAACCGCCCGGGCCCGAACCGTGGCCCGATGCAGAAGCACTGGACGCGGGCGACGGGCCTGCCTTTCCCGTGACGTCGCCGTTGTCGCAGGCTGTGAGCGGGAGACTCACAGCGACGGCCAGGGCGGCAAAGGTGAGCTTGTGAACGCGCATCGCTTTTCCTCGGAGTCGATTGGAACGCCGGCCGCTCGCCAGGAGCGGGCATCTGTGACCACCAGGAGCCGCCCGGCCGGCCCCCCGTTCCGCTCAACCGCCCGCTAATACATCTCTGATACACACACATTCGGGCATCACACGCACCACCACCGGCCACATCCCGCCCTCACCCGAGCCCAAGCGGGCCGGGCGGCACCGGGGGCGTCGTATCCGGCGTCCAGTACGAACAGGATCTCCGGATCACCGGGTCTCCACTGACCCGAGACGACAAGACGCCCGACGTCCTCGCGGACCTGAAACATGGTCACCGCGGCGATGTCGGCTCCGGGCCCAGTGCAGGAAGACTGCGCGCGAGCGCCTTGCTTCCGGCAAGAGAGCCCGGCTGTCCCGGACAAGCGCCCGCCATCGACCTGGTCACCGTCCCGGACACAGCCCGTTCCGGACATACCAGAGGGCTGCGTGGGCGCGCTCGTCACCGGAGTGCTCGCCATCCCTGGAGGACTGAGGAAGATCTCGGCGAGGGAGTGTCGGGCCGTCCGGCCGGGTGGCTCCTCGCTCATGCTCCGGCCGGGCCGCTGTCAGCTCCCGGCGGGTTTGTCGTCCTGCTCGTACGTCCACACCGCCAGTTGCGTGCGCGAGGTGAGCCCCAGCTTGCCCAGGATGCGTTCGACATGGCTCTCCGCGGTGCGCTGGGCGATCGTCAGGCGCACCGCGATGTCCTTGTTGGTGAGGCCTTCGGCGACCAGCTCCGCGACCTGGCTCTCGCGCCGAGTCAGCCCTGATGTCCCGGCCGCGTCGTCCAGTACGTAGGCCATCGCCTGGGCCACTCGCACGACGTGCTCAAGACAGCCATCCGTCCGTACGACGGCGGCCCGATCCGCCTCAGAGGGCTGGACTACGTCAGGGTCCGTCAGGAATCCGGCTTCTGGCGCCTGGCCGCGGCGGCGCCCCTCGGCACAGCCCAAGCGTTCTCCACGCGCGCGTCGCAGGGCGTCGCCGAGGCCCTCGCGGGGCGGCAGCTGGAGGAGCTGGCCGCGGGAGGCGAACTGCGCTGGGGAGCCTCGACGTTCACTCGCGACGGGCTCACGCTCGCGCCTTTCACCGGACCGCTGGACTGGTCCCGGATCACCTACGTGTCCGGGAACCCGAACAAGGGCGTCCGGCGCGACGAACGAGGTCTGGCCGCGCACGTCGGCAGCCCGGCCCTGTCGGGGCGCGCCACCAAGGCCGGCTACCGCACCGAAGGCGACCAGCTGGAGGTGTTCATGCCCTTCCGCCGCCCCGGATCGGACTATGCGGCGCTGAGCCTCCTCCTCGCCTGCGGCCCCTCCCTGCGCGGCGGGCGGAACGAAGGACCTGAGCGGTGACCAGGGGAGAGGACACGTTCCACGACCTCGGCCCAGTGGCCTGTCGACACGCGGTGGACCACCGGAAGAGACGGGTGAACGCGGGCTGCGCACTGCTGATGGCCATCCCGGCCGGCCGGGCACGTGGAGTCCGTCCACGACCATCGAGGACGTCCGGCAGGAATGAGGCGATCGGCCTGTCGACCGGCCTTGCCCTGGGCGACAGCCATGGGGCCGAACGTACACAGCCCCGGCCCTGGCCGGCCACCGGGTTCCGTTCGCCGCTCAGGGAGCGGACGCCCGGGTGGTGCCGAAGCGCCTGCGGTACTCGGTGGGGGTGGTGCCCAGATGGCGGGCGAAGGCGCGACGCAGTGTCTCGTCGCTCCCCAGGCCGCTGTATCGGGCGGCCGATGTGATGTTGTGGCCGTCGAGGAGGAGCTGCTGGGCGCGGTCCAGGCGTACGCGTTCGACCCAGCGGGCGGGGGTGGTGTGCAGTTCGATGTGGAAGAGGCGGGTGAGGTGGCGGGTGCTGACGGCGGCGGTGGCGGCCATGGCGGGCAGGCTGTGGTCGGCGGCCGGGTCGGCGAGGACGGCGGCGGTGAGGGTGCGCAGGAGGTCGCCGCGGGCGGGCGGGGTGGCCAGAGCGGTGGAGAACTGGGACTGACCGCCGGGGCGCTGCATGAAGACGACGAGCTCACGGGCGATGTCCCGGGCGGCGTCGGGACCGTGGTCGTGTTCGACGAGGGCGAGGGCAAGGTCGATGCCGGCGCTGATGCCCGCGCCGGTGTGGAAGCGGCCGTCACGGATGTGCAGCGCGTCGGGCTCGACGCGGACGCGGGGATGGCGGTGGGCGAGGGCGCGGGCGTGCCGCCAGTGGGTGGTGGCACGGCGGTCGTCGAGCAGGCCGAGCCCGGCCAGTACGAAGGCGCCGGTGCACACGGAGGCGACCCGCCGCGCCTGCCCGGCGAGGGCGTCGGTGGCGGTGAGCAGCGGACCTTCGGGCCCTGGGCCGGCGAGGTGGTCGGCCCCGGCGACCACCAGCGTGTCGAGGGGGCCGGCGTCCAGCGCTGCGGCGGTGGCGGCCAGCGTGACCCCGTTGGAGGTGGTGACGGGGCCGCCGTGCGGGGAGATCAGCAGCGTCGAGTAGGGGTGCCCCAGCCGTGCCGCCTGGTGGAAGACCTCCAACGGGCCACTGACGTCGAGCAGGGTCACGGCATCGAAGACGAGGAAGCCGACCCGCCGGTTCATGTCTGAATCTGTGGTGCATTTGGCTGTACGGACATGGTGTCAGCCTATGCCACCAGCGAAGGTGGAGGAGTCGACCGAACCGGCCCCTTGAGGAGAGAAGCCATGACGACCGAGACGATCGCGGGCGTACGGATCCCGGACAGTGTGCTGGCGCGGGAGGCGACCGAGCTGGTGCGCGAGGTGGCCACCCCGCTCCTGTTCGATCACTCGCGCCGGGTGTTCCTGTTCGGGGCGCTGCGCGGGTCCGAGGAGAATCTGGACTTCGACCCGGAGCTGCTCTATGTCGGGGCGATGTTCCACGACCTCGGCCTGACCGACCGCTTCGCCCGCACCGACCAGCGGTTCGAGATCGACGGCGCGGACGAGGCGCGGCGCTTCCTCCAGGCGCACGGCATCACCGGCGAACCGGCCCAGCGCGTGTGGACCGCCGTCGCACTGCACACCACACCGGAGATCCCCCTGCACATGGCCCCGGAGATCGCGCTGGTCACCCGCGGGGTGGAGCTGGACGTCCTGGGCATCGGCTACCACGCCGTCACCGATGAGCAGCGCGCCGCCGTGGTCGCCGCGCACCCTCGCCCCGACTTCAAGAACCGCATCCTCGCCGCGTTCACGGACGGCATCAAGGACCGCCCCGACACCACGTTCGGCAACGTCAAGGCCGATGTGCTGGCCCACTTCGTCCGCGGCTTCGAGCGCGGCGACTTCGTCGAGGTCATCCGGGGCTCCGACTGGCCGGAGTGATCCCCCGGCACACCTGCCCCGGCCACGAGGCGCACCCCTCTCGCCCTCGCTGACGAGGACAGCTCCCCGGCGATCGGGTGGTTGAGAACCTTCGTGCCCACGCTCAGGGCGGCGACATGGTGGGCGGCCCACCACTGGCGGAAGTCCTCGTCCTGGACGCACAGTTCACCGACCAAAGCGGTCAGCCGGGGGTCGTCGGGGTACTTCGCCGCCTCCATGCGCAATTGTGCGACCGCGGTCCGGGCGACGCCTTTCCAGTCGGCGTACAGAGTGCGCATCGCCGGGTCGGCGAAGAGAATCCGCACGTAATTGCGGTGCTTCTCCGGGCCACCGGCCGCCGCCCCGGAAGCGTGCTCCGGACGCTCGGCGGCGAGCAGGACAAACTGCTGGTCACCGCGCTGGACATCACCAGCGCCGACGCCGCCCGGGCAGCCGTCGAAGCTGCCGTGGCCCGGTTCGGCCGCATCGACGTACTGATCAACAACGCCGCCACCTTCCAGGCCGGCTGCTTCGAGGAGATCTCCGAGGCGCAGATGCGCGCGCAGATCGAGACGAACCTGTTCGGCCCGATGAACATCACCCGCGCCGCCTTGCCCGTCATGCGCGCTCGGCGCTCCGGGCACATCGTCACGATCTCCTCCATCGCCGGGCTGGTCGGCCAGGAGTTCTGCGTGGCCTATGCCGCGTCCAAGTTCGGTGTCGAGGGCTGGATGGAATCCCTGCGCCACGACGTCGAGCCGTACGGCATCACGACGACGATCGTCGAGCCGGGCTTCTTCCGCACCGAGCTGCTCGTGGACGCCTCCACCAGCTGGGCGGAGCTGGCCATCGACGACTACGCCGAATGTCCGCGACCATGACCGCCCTCCACGGCGGTACCTGACCCGACGACCTTTGGGTGTGCCGGCCGAGCGCACTGGTGGCGTTGTGCCCAGCGGACGGCGAGTGGTGCTGCCAGGCCCGTCAGGGCGAACAGCGCTCCTGCGACATACCATCCGGGGCGGCCCCAGGTGATGCAGAGTGAGATGAGCAGGGCAGGGCCGAGGGCTTCGGCAAGTCCGGCGCCGAGGCCGAACACACCGAGGTACTGGCCGGTGGCGTGCTGTGGGGCGAGGGCGAAGGACACTTCGAATCCTGCGGCGGAGTGCCACAGCTCGCCGATTGTGTGGATCACCATCGAGGTCATGAGCAGCGTGGCGGCGGCCCACGCCGGTATCCCCGCAGACAGGGAGATCAGCGAGCAGGAGACGAGAAAGGCCACGCCTGCCCGGCGGTAGGCGACTGCGCCTGCCGTGGGGGAATCGATGCTGCGGCTGGCTCGCATCTGGCACGCAATGACGATGACGGTGTTGATGAGCATGGTGCCCGAGATGAGCCAGCGCGGGGCGGTGGTGGCTGTGACCAGCCAGAGTGGGACGGCCACCGTGAGCACCTTGAACTGGACGGCCATGATGCCGTCCAGGACGGTGAGCAGGAGGTAGGGGCGGTCCCGCAGGGCGATCCAGCGGGGGCCGCCGGTGGTGGGGACAGGTTTGACCGGCGGCAGGGGGATCAGAATCGCTGCCGAAGCCGCGAAGGCGACCGCGTTGCCGATGACCAGGAGCCGGTAGGCGGGGAGGGTGCCCACTTGGACGGCCCAGCCCGCCAGCAGGGCGCCGAGAGATATGCCCACATTGGTTACGGCGCGGAGATAGGCGCGGAACGCCTGCGGCCGGTCCCCTCCGTAGTGCCTGATGAGTGGACTGCGTGCGGCCAGTCCGGCTGCTTTGGCACCCATGGCCGTGCCTACCGCGAGGGCGAACAGCCAGAAGCTGTCCGCCAGTACGAAGCCGGCAGTGGCCAACGCCTGGACAACGAGGGTGATCGCGTAGACGCCGCGTGCTCCGTGCCGGTCCGCGAGATGCCCGACAGCGATGCCCACGCCCAGCGCGAGGACGCCGGCGATACCGAGTCCGAGGCCCACCTGGGTCGCCGGAAGGTGGACGGCCTCGGTGAAGTACAGGACTCCAGCGGTCAGATAGAGGCCGCTGCCGACGGTGTAGACGAAGTTCGAGGCGGCGATGGCGCGCTGCGGTCCGGATTCCGGTATCAGGGGCATGAGGCGGCTCCGCGTCCTGGGTCGACAGTAAGGGCCGATCTACCTTGTTGCTTATAACTCGCAATAGCAACCGATTTGCAATAAGTGAACTATGTGGGTGGCGCCCCTGCGGTGCGCTCGGTCTGCGGGGTGCGGACGGCGCCGGCTTGGACTCTATTGCACATATATTGCAAGTAGCATCGATGTGCAGGAGGGGTCAATGGCCGGACCGGTAGTGCTGGGGATCGAGTCGTCGTGTGATGAGACCGGCGCGGGGATCGTGCGGGACGGGAAGCTCCTCGCCCATGTCGTGGCGTCGAGCATGGACGAGCACGCCCGCTTCGGCGGTGTCGTGCCCGAGATCGCGGCCCGGGCGCACCTCCAGGCGTTCGACCCGGTCGTGCGCGAGGCACTCGGCCGGGCGGGGCTGAGGCTGCGCCAGATCGACGCGGTCGCTGTCACGACGGGGCCCGGACTCTCCGGCGCCCTCCAGGTGGGCCTGGCCGGGGCCAAGTCGCTCGCCTTCGCGGCGGGCGTGCCGCTGTACGGGGTGCACCATCTCGCCGGGCACGTCGCGGCCGACACCTTGGAACACGGCCCGCTGCCCACCCCGTGCGTGGTGTTGATCGTCTCCGGCGGCCATACCTCCCTCCTGCTGGTCCGGGACCTGGTCCGCGATCCGATCCTGCATCTGGGCGACACCCTCGACGACGCGGCCGGCGAGTGCTTCGACAAGGTCGCCCGCATCCTCGGCCTGCCCTACCCGGGCGGCCCCGCCATCGACAAGGCGGCCCGGGACGGCGACCCGGGCGCCGTGGAATTCCCCCGCCCACTGACGCGCCCCGGGGACGACCCGTACTCCTTCTCCTTCTCCGGCCTCAAGACCGCCGTGGCCCGCTGGGCCGAGCGGCACCACCTGCGCGGCGAGGAGCCGCCGGTGGCCGACGGGGCCGCCGCGCTCCAGGAGGCAGTGGCGGACGTGCTGACCCGCAAGGCGCTCGCCGCCTGCAGGGCGTACGACGTGAAGACACTGATCGTGGTCGGCGGCGTCGCGGCGAACTCCCGGGTCCGTGGCCTGGCCGAGCAGCGGTGCGCCGCCTCCGGTGTCGAGCTGCGCGTACCGCCGATGACGCTGTGCACCGACAACGGCGCCATGATCGCGGCCGTCGGTGACCTCCTCGTGCGCTCCGGAGCGGAACCCGCTCCGCTGGACGTGTCCATCGACCCGTCCGCCCCGCTCGAGTTCGCCTCCCTGACCCCGCTCCCGGCCGTGGCGGGAGTCGCCCGATGACAGGCGCTGTCGTACGGCCGGTCCCCGGCGGTGAACTGCTGTCGCGCACACAGGGCCTGCGCGCCGTGTGCACGGACGCGTTCGGCGGGCCGCCCTGGCGGGAGGGCCCCGATCGCGCCGCGCCTACCTGGAGCGGCTCGCCGAGGACATCGAACGGCCCGGGTTCACTGCACGTGGTGGCGGTCCCGGCGCCCGGCTGCTGACTTCGGTCGCCGCCCAGCCGCCCAGCCGGCCTGCTCCTTCTGCGAGCGGGCCGGCTGGACCCGGGCCACCCGCCCGCACCCGGGGGACGGGGCAACGCTGTCTTTCGCCGGAACCGACGCCTGGACCTCGGAACCACTGGTGCTACTTCGGCCTCGTGTAAGCCCGTAGCCGCTCCTCGCGGCTCGTCAGACAACAGCTCGCACATCGCACCGCCTCCGCACTCGTGTAGTACAGACAGCAGGTGTTGCGCAGATAGACCAGCCGCTCCTGGCAGTCCGGCGCCCGTCGGACCCGTACTACCTCGCCCAGCGTCGCGAGTCCTCCGGGTGCGGTGTCCACGAACTGCCGCCAGCGGGCCGCCAGCAGATCCACCCGGGCGTCGTACGCGCAAAGCGCCGTGGCGCAGCCATGGGCGATCCCGCCGTTCAACTGCCGGGCCCCCGCGCGGGTACGACGGTGCAACGCATCGGCGATGGGCAGCAGATGCCCGTCGAGCACGGTGCGGTGCAGCAGCCGCACGGAGTCCTCCCCGGCCCGGGGCACCAGCAGCCGGGCAGTGCGCACCCGGACTCCGCCGATCCCGTGCGCGGCGGGGCGAACCAGGACATTGCCGGACCGCATGTCCGGGACCTCGTCGTGCAGCGCCCAATGGAGCACGGCGGCGGCAGTGACCCAGCCCGCGTACACCGCCATCAGGGTCAGCGCGGTCGCGTGACCGGTCCGGTGGCCGCTGCCGGTGCGTTCGCGCTCCAGCAGAACCGACAGCTCCACGCCCGCCGGATCGGCCAGTCGGTCGGCGGCCAGCCATGGTCCTGCTTCGCTCGCGGACGGCTCGCCTTCGGTGACCTGCCAGCGTGGCCCGTGCTGCAAGGGCGTCCAGACGGGGGAAGCGCCGTCACTCATGACAGCGGGAGGTAGACGACGTTGGGGGAGCCGGTGACCGGGTGGACGCCGATCCGCGACCGTATCCCGTAGACCTCGGCCAGCAGCTCCTCCGTCAGTACCGCCTGCGGGGAACCGGACGCCACCAGTCGCCCGGCGCTGAGGACGAACAGCCGGTCGCAGTAGGAAGCGGCCAGGTTGAGGTCGTGCAGCACCAGCAGATTGGTGGTGCCCAGGGTCCTCACCAGGCCGAGGATCTCCAGCTGGTAGCGGATGTCCAGATGGTTCGTGGGTTCGTCGAGCGCCAGCAGCCCCGGTTCCTGGACCAGGGCGCGGGCGATCAGGGCCCGTTGCCGTTCCCCGCCGGACAGCTCTTCGAACCGCCGGTCGGCCAGGGGCGCCGTGCCGACGCGCTGGAGGGCCCGGTCGATGCGGCGGGCGTCGTCGGCGTCGTCCTGCTCCCAGAACCGTTTGTGTGGGCTTCGGCCCATCGCCACGACCTGGCGTACGGTCAGGCCGAAGGTGCCGGGACTGTCCTGCGGTACGACGGCGACGCGGCGGGCGCGTTCCTTCACACCGAGGGCCGCGGCGTCCGCTCCGTCCAGCAGGACCCGACCAGCTGCGGGGCGCAGGGCACCGTAGACACAACGCAGGAAGGTGGTCTTGCCGCTGCCGTTCGGCCCTACCAGGCCGACCGTCTCACCGGGGGCCGCGTCCAGCGTGACCGCGTCGAGCAGGGTACGGCCGGCCACCTCGTAGCTGATCCCATCGGCGGCGAGTGCCGTCGGGGACGGTGCCGGGCTCATCCGGTGATCCCTTCGGTACGGCTGGAGCGGCGCAGCAGCCAGAGGAAGAACGGGCCGCCCACCAGAGCGGTGATCACCCCGGCGGGAATCTCTTCGGGGGCTGCCACGGTCCGCGCCAGGAGATCGGCCAGCAGCAGGAAGACGGCCCCGCCGAGCGCGACCACCGGCAGCAGTCTGCGGTGGGACGCGCCGACGATCATCCGGGCGGCGTGCGGAATCATCAGGCCGACGAAGCCGATCGCCCCGCTGTAGGCGACCAGCACGCCGATGATCAGCGACACCAGCACGAAGACCCCGCCCCGGAAACGCCCGGGGTCCAGGCCGAGGCTGCGGGCCCCTTCCTCCCCGGTCAGCAGCAGGTCCAGCGGACGGGCCAGGCTGATCAGGAGTACGGCCCCGACGCCCAATACCGCGGCGGGCAGCGCCAGTTGGTCCCAACGGGCGCCACCCAGGCCGCCCAGCGTCCAGAACAGGATCGCCCGCACATGCTCGGCCCGCGAGGAGAGCACCAGGATCAGGCTGGTGAACGCGGACAGCACGTACTGGATCGCCACCCCGGCCAGAATCAGCCGGCCCGTCGTCATGGTGCCGCCGCGCCGGGCCATCGCGTAGACGCCGACCAGCGCGGCCATGGACCCGGCGAACGCGGCGACCGGCAGTGCCACATCGGTGGCCGCCCCGGCGCCGACCCCCAGCACGACGACCACGGCAGCGCCCGCAGATGCCCCGGACGAGGCACCCAGCAGAAACGGATCGGCCAACGGATTGCGCACCAGCGCCTGGAGCACGGTGCCCGACAGGGCCAGTCCCGCGCCGACGACGGCCCCGAGCAGCACCCTGGGCAGCCGCACCTCCCACACGATCGTCGGGTACGCACCGGTGCGTTCACCGCCCAGGACCGTACTCAACACCTCGCCCGGCGGAATCCGTACCGGGCCGAGCGCCAGGCCGGCCACCGCGGCCGCGAGCAGCAGCACCGTGAGAATGCCGATCACGACGGGGGTCGAGCGGAGGACGGAATTCGGACCGGGGCGGGTGGACGCCGCGCTCACGGCGTGCCGGGGTACAGCTGCCCGGCCAGGTCCTGCACGGCGTCGGCCACCCGGACACCGAGCACGGCCGAGGACAGCGGGAGCACCGCGAACCTCTTGTTCCTGATCGCCGGCACGCCCGCGAGTGCCGGATCGTTCAGCAGCCGCTTCTTCTTGGCCTCGACCGTGGTGCCTCCGTAGTCGTAGATCACGACCACCTCGGGCTTGCGCTTGATGACCTGCTCCCAGGACACGTCGCCGAAGGTGGCGTCGAGGTCCGTGAAGACGTTTCTGCCCCCGGCGAGCCGGACGATCTCATTCCCGATGCCGTTACCGCCCGCGGTGAACGCGGAACTGTCGCCGGAGTCGTACACGAACACCGAGGGGCGTGAGGAGCCCTTGAGCTCTGCCTCGACCGTCGCGATCTTCCGTCGCTCCTCGGCGATCAGCTTCCTGCCGCGTTCCGGTACGCCGAAGGTCCTGGCGACTTCGGTGATCTCGGTGGCGAGCTGATCGATGCCGACCTTGCCCTTGGCGCAGTTCTCGATGTTCAGCCGGGTGTTGATGCCGTCCTTCTGGAGCCCCGCCCGGTCCTGGCCCTTGGCCTTGTCGAAGGCGCTGCTGTACCCGCCGTAGACGAAGTCGGGGTTGGCGCCGAGCAGTACCTCCTTGGAGGGGTACTCCTTCGCGAGCACTTTGGTCCCGGCGTACGCGGACCGGTACTCCGGCAGGATGCTGTCGTCCAGGTAGGCCGTCCCGGCCAGCCTGCCCTGGAGCCCGAGGGCCAGCATGATCTCGGTGACGTGCTGGTTCATGGTGACGACCCGCTTCGGAGGGGCGTCGAAAGTCGTCTTCGTGCCGCAATTGGCGACGGTGTAGGGGAATCCGTCTGCGGCCGGTGCGGCATCTGCCTTGCTCTCGCCGCCGGTGCCGCAGCCGGTGAGCGGCAGCAGAAGCAGGGGTATGAGCGCGAGGGGTACACGGCGTATCGGGGGCATGGCCGAGCCTTTCCGGGGGATGTCCTCGTCCCCTGGGTCGTACGAGAAGGCGGCGCGGCCAGTATCTGGCTTCCGGGCTGCTGCAGCCCGGTCACAGTGGCGGGACCGTACCGGATTCACACCGGTTTCCTGACGCGCGTCGCCTGAGTTTCGAAGTCCATTCTGTCAGACGCGCATTCCGGCAGGGCCCGCCCCTTGCGCTCCCGACCACGGCCGCTCCTGGACACCGATGTCCGCGACGCCGACCGGTACTGCGGACGGTCCGACCGGAGCCGCAGGATTGCCCGTTCCTGCGAGCCCCTGTCCGCACCGACCGGACGTGGGATAGATGCGGTGCGTCGAGGAATGTTCGTCCAGGCCCGGCGACCCGAGGAAGGACATCCAGGTCGAGGGCGTCGGGGGCGCTGTCGACGGGGCGGCGCCGAGCCTCTGGCCGCGACCATGGATCTGACATATCGTCAGGTCTTGTGCAAGCTCCCGATGAGCCCCACCGGAGGCCCTTGTGCCCGAACGCCCCGTAGCCCTCGATGAATACCCCGTGCACCAAGTGCCGCTCTCCATGCGTCACATCGCCACCAGCGACCGCAACGCCTACGACCGCTGCATCTTCCACGTCTTCGACCACACCGGCAGCGCCCTGCTCGTCCTGGGCCTGGGCGTCTACCCCAATACCGGCGTGATCGACGCCTTCGCCACGCTTCGCCTGGGCGACGAACTCCTCGCCGTCCGCGCCTCCGACGCCCTCACCGAGGACCGGATGCGGATGGAGGTCGGCCCGCTCCGTATCACCGTCGACGAGCCGCTGAGGCGCTTCACGCTGCACTGCGCCGCCGACCCGGCCGACCCCGACGGCCTGTCGTACGACCTCAGCTGGCAGGGGGCCTTCGAGCCTCTGTGGGAGCCGCACCACACCATGCGCCGCGGCAACCGCCTCACCCTGGAAGGCCGCCGCTTCGTTCAGGCCGGCACGGTGACCGGCGTGATCCGCGCGAAGGGCGAGGAGATCACCGTCACCGCCGACGAGTGGACCGGCACACGCGACCGCAGTTGGGGCGTGCGGCCCATCCCCGGCGAGGACGGCGGACGCGCGGGGGAGGAGCACGTTCCAGGGGGATTCCACTGGCTGTGGTGCCCCGTCCGGTTCGACGACCGGTTTCTGATGGTGATCGTCCAGGAGGAGCCCGACGGCTACCGCACCCTCAACGACGCCGTCGAGGTACGTGACGGCCATCCCGACACCCAACTGGGTTGGCCTCAGCTGGACATCACGTACCGCACCGGTACACGCCACCCCGAGCGCGCGGTCATTCATCTTGCCGACCGCCACCGCAAGAACATCGAGCTCACCGCGGAGATCCTCGTTTCCTCCCCGCTGGCCGTCGGCGCAGGCTACCCACCCGCTGACGACTGGAGCCACGGGACGTGGCACGGCCGCCGCTGGGTCGACCGACGCAGCTATGACCTCGCCAACCTGTCTGCGCACCCCATGGCCGTATTCGGCGTCACCGAACACGCCGCCCGTTTCACCCTCGACGGCGCCACCGGCTACGGGATCTTCGAGCACGGCTCGTTCGGCCGCCACGACCCGAGCGGCTTCACCGGCTACGACTCGGTGGCGCCCTGACGCACGGAGACCTCGTATGGCATCACTTCCCGAAGCACCCCGGATCCGGCGCACCACCCGCGACCCGGAGGAACTCGCCCGCCGGCTCGCAGCATGGCTGGCCACCGTCCACCCCGGAGCCCGCCCGGCCGCCGTCACCGTGCCGGACTCCAACGGCATGTCGAGCGAGACCCTGCTCTTCGACATCGAGCAGGACGAAGCCGCCGCGCCACCCCCCGTCCGCCGCTGCGTCCTGCGCCTGGCCGCCGACCCGAACGCGTACACAGTCTTCCCCGCCTACGACATGACCCGCCAGTACAAGGTGATGCGCCTCGTCGCCGCGCACACCGACCTGCCCGTACCCGCCGTGCACTGGCTGGAGACCGACCCCGCCCATCTCGGCGCGGAGTTCTTCGTGATGGAGCGCGTCGAGGGGCGTGTGCCACCGGACGTCATGCCGTACACCTACGAGGGCAATTGGCTGCACGCCGCCACGGACGCCGAGCGCGAACAGCTGGAGCACGCCAGCGTCTCCATCCTGGCGCGACTGCACGACCAGGCGCCGGTGTCGGAGGCGGGATTCCTCGCAGGGCGGGGGAGCGGCAGCCCGCTGCGGCGACATGTGGAGGACCTGCGGACGTACTACGGCTGGGTCGTCGACGGCCGTCCGAGCTCACCCGCCATCGAGGCCGCCTTCGCCCGGTTGGAGGAGCTGTGGCCGGCCGAGGAGGGCGAGACCGTGCTCAGCTGGGGCGACGCGCGGATCGGCAACATCATCTATGACGGCTTCGAGCCCACCGCTGTCCTCGACTGGGAGATGGCCGCCCTCGGGCCGAGGGAGCTGGACCTCGCGTGGGCGATCTACCTGCACCGCTTCTTCCATGACCTCACAGTCGCGCTGGGGCAGGAGGGACTGCCGGATTTCTTCCGGCGGGCAGCGGTGGAGGAGCGGTACGCGAAGCTCACCGGGTACACACCGCGGGACATGGACTTCCACACCCTCTACGCCTGCCTTCGGCACGCGATCGTGATGCTGCGCGTCGGCTACCGACAGATCCACTTCGGCGAGGTCGCGGCGCCCGCCACCAGCGATGACCTGGTCATGAACCGGGCGGCGCTGGAGGCCATGACGGAGGGCCGCTACTGGTAGTGGCAGCGGGGTGTTCTTCCTGGGGCGCGTCGGCGGTACCGGTCTGTCTCGCGTCGGGGCGCTGGCAGGTTCGAGTTGTCGGCCCGGCCGCACAGCAGGCCACCGATCGACGGCCTGCTGTGCGGCCGGGCCGGGTTCTCGTACAGGGAGGTCGAGCACCTAGACGGCAGCAGGCAGCGCGCCGAGCTGCTGCATCAGCGAGAACAGGTTCGCGACGCCCCAGTGCTCGGTGATCCTCCCGTCGCGTACCCTCATGGCGTCCACGGTGTCGAAGCTGATCTGCTTGCCGGTGGGCGCGATGCCGAAGAACTCGCCCTTGTGGGTGCCGTGATACGTCTTGTACGTGGTGACGAGGTTTCCGTCGGCGGACTGCCAGTGAATGACGGCGTGGAAGTCGGGGAAGGCCTCGCGGAGCACCTCGTACAACCGGCGCGCGCCCGCCTTGTCGGCCGTACGTCCCGGCTGCGGTGTGTGGTCGAGGAAGTCGTCGGCGAACAGTTCGTCGAAGAGGGCGAAGTCCCCGCCACCCTGTACCTCCTCGGTGTTGCGACGGACGATCGCCTTGGCGGCCTCGCTCGGATTGTTCTCGTTCATGTGGTTCCTCCGTGGAAGGTGCGGTCGGTCGGTCCGGCCCGCGCAGGGCTTGAGCAGGTGTCAGATCACCGAGGTCCGGATGTCGTCGACGACAAGGGCGGTTCCGGCGGTACAGCTCGACGGATCCGATCCGACGTACGCCGCGGCGTCACCGATCTCAGCGCCGGTCCCAAAGCGTCGGCGAGGGCGTCGGCCATCAGGACGACCCCGCCCATGCCGGGTGGGGCGGCTTGCTCCTGGGACGAGTGCGGCGGACTGTGGTGGTCCACAGCTCGCCGGGACGTCCCGCAGCGGTAGAAGAAGGGGCCCGGCTGTCCGGCCGGCGCACGGGTGAGTGCTGAGCTGCCTGCGAGCAGGCGGGCGGCGGGATCGAGGCCGCGTCGCGGCCAAGACCGGTCACCTCGTGGCCGGCTTTCTCCCGCGGACCGGCCAGGCCGCCTCCGGCGCGTCCTCGTCCCACAACGGCGATCGCCACCCGACTCCTCACGTAGGTCTGCCGCAGCCGACACTCGCAGCGCGTCGCCCGAACCGCGTCGGCGACGGTCGTCTTTGCGGCGGGGTACGTAGGGTCTGCCGACCGCGCGACCCAGTGCGGCACTGCTCGGCGCGTGGGGGCACTGCCCCATGATCAGCTATGCGAGGGGGCGGACGGAGGAGCGGTCGGTCCGTGTCGTGCGCGAGTGAGGCGAGGAGCCGGCCGAAGCGCACGCCCGGCGTTCCGACTTCGTCGTGGCGTGCACGCGGGGTCGGGTCACATCGACGGTGTGCAGGAGGGCATTCGCGAGGACACCGTTGGGCGAGACCGGGGTCGGTGCTGTGTGCGCGGACATGATTCTCCGGCTGAAGCCCCCGTGTCCAGCAAGCCGCTTCCTGTCAGCCCCCGCACCTAGGCTGTCCGCGGAGAGTTCGAGCAAGGAGCGGGACAGTGCGGATAGAGCGTCATCAGGTGGGCGGGGCCGTCGTGTCGGCAGCGCGTGAGGACTTCACCAACCGGATCGGGGGTCAGGTGCGGTCCATGTCGAGGGCCGATCGGATGGCCACCTACGAATGGCAGTTGATCGCCGACGAGTTCCTCGACTACCTCGGTGCCCTCTCCGTCGAGATTCCCGACCTCGACACCCCGGAGGCCAGGGCCGCCCTCAAGGACGCCTCCGAAGCCGCTGCCGGCGCCGTGGCCTACGCCGCATACCACCCGCACTGCAGCTTCCAGGTCTTCCTGGAGTACGTGAACTTCGGCATGAGCTACGACCCGGGCGAGGATTCTCCCGCCGAGAGCGTCACACCGGGGGAGTGGACCGACGCGCTGTGCCTGTCGGTCCTCAGGGACAAAGCGAAGTGGCACGGCGAGGCCTTCTGCTTCGCCCGGAGAAAGTTCGCTGAGCAGGCGCAGGGGACGCCCCTCGGCGAGCTCGCCACAGGACTGACGGCCGTGGTCCTGGACGACACCGGCGACGACGAGGAGTATCCGCCGAGCGCACAAGCCAAGATCGCCGCCATCGACGCGGCCCTGGACCGTATCCGGACCCGCGCCGGGGAGACCGGTGAGCCCCTCCTGGACCGGACGGAAAGCATGGCGCTGCGCACGCTGCGCGCCCTGGCCACCGAGGACCGGAAGGCCTTCGACGCCGCGCTGGCCGACCTCCTGACCAGGCACACCACTCTGCACGGCCCCTCGGCCTCCCCGAGTACGCTCCTCCCGCTCGTCCCCATCGCCCTCGCCGCGCTCGCCTACCGGACCCTGGGCTGGGCACCGGCCGTCCGCACCGATTACCTCCCGCACGCTCTGATCACCGGCTTCGAGACCCAAGGCCCGCGCGTCGCGGGGTTCGGCCGGAACCGGCGGCCGAACGCGGTCGCCGCGCTCGCCGCGGGCCCGCTGGTGGTGGAGCGGCCGGCCTCCGGGCGGACGGTGCCCCCGCAGGTGGAGGCCCTGTACGAGAAGCATGTCCAGGAGGCTTTCACCGCCGTCGACGGAGAGCCCCTCGACGTCTGGCGGCTCAGCAGCGTCATGAGCGACCAGGAGCGTCTCTTCAAGTGGCGCGCGGAGGACTCCGGCCATGTGACGGATGCCCAGCTCGCGAACCTCGAGCTGGCCTCCCGGACGGGGGCGGCCCTGTTCCGCATCGCACTCGCGGATCCGGGCACCGAGGCCGAGGTGACCGTCGACGGCCGCACACTGCGATACCGGGCCCATCGCGGCGAGAAAATGGGAGCCGTCAGCTGGCAGAAGGCCACTGCCTTCGCCCTGATCACCGGCGCACGCGAGGACCTGGCCCCGCTGGTGCTCACCGGTCCTGCCTTCGCGCAGCCGGACGGCTCCGCCTTCAGCGCGTACCACGAAGCCCTCCACGCCTACCTGAAGGGCGCCGATCCCGAACCGGCCGCGCAGCGGGCGCTGGAGCAGGCCGAGAAGGCCAAGGACTGGGGCTTCGCCATGCCGCCGGCCGTGCTGCTGTCGCAGCTCGTGGACGGCGACGAGGAGAGCTTCAACCTGGCCCTGGCCGACGCGCTCGAAGCACACCGCGACTACTACCAGGTCGCCGACCGCGCCGACGATCCGGACGCCTCCATCAACCTCGACATCCTCGCCCTGGCCTGCCACGCTCGCCGTCGCGGCTGGGCCATCCGCGTCGAATCCTCCTACCTCCCGCAGGGTCTCCTCCGGGCCGCGGAACCCTTCTAGAGACGCCGTCCACAAGGAGCGCTCCTGCAGTCCCCTCGACTCCTCGGCGGAGCCCGCTGGAGCCTCCGCCGAGCTCGTCCACGCCAGGCGACCGGTACGAACCGGCACAGGGCGGGCGCGATTTCAGGATCCTCAGGGCACTTCTATTCGAGCAGGTGGTAGATGGCAAGGGCCGCGGTGTCGTCGTGGAGGTGGTTGCTGCTGTAGCTGAGGAGATCGTGGTGAAGGCGGTCGAGGAGTTCCCGGGGCTGGAGAGGGCCCCAGGAGAGGACACGCCGGCGGAGGGGGTAGAAGGCCCCGGTGCGGTCGCGTGCTTCGGTGACGCCGTCGGTGTAGAGCAGCAACTGGTCGCCGGGACCGAAGGGGTACTCATCGACCCGGTAGTCCTCTGTGAGGTGCATGCCCAGGTTGAGGGGCGGTGCGGGGTCGGCCGTCTCCAGTTCGGTGACCCCGTCGGAGCGGATGAGGAGGGGTGGGGGGTGGCCGCAGTTGACGATACGGACCACGTGGCGGAGGGGGATCTCCGCGAAGACAGCGGTGACGAAGCGCTCGCCCACGTCGTTTCCGGCCAGGCGGGCGGCTCTGCGATTCATGCTCGTCTCCGCCCGGCGGGCAACGGCGGCGAGGTCGGGTTCGTCGTGGGCGGCCTCACGGAAGGCGCCGAGGAGGGTGGCGGCCGTCTCGACAGCGGGGAGTCCCTTGCCGCGGACGTCGCCGATGACAATGCGGAGTCCGTACGTGGTGGGGACGGCCTCGTACAGGTCACCGCCGATGCGTGCTTCCGCGGCGGCGGACAGGTAGAGGTCTTCAACCAGAAGTGGGCCGACGCGGTGCGGGACCGGGCTGAGCAGGACGTGCTGCGCGATCTCGGCCACGAAGCGCACGTTGGCGAGGGTGCGTTCCCGGCGTACGCGATGGGCAGCCAGGAATGTTCCGAGGACGCCGACCACAGCGGTGCTCAGATAGGTGGCCACGTAGTGGCGTTCCCACACGTAGCTCACCGGGCGGCCCGCGCAGCACGGGGTGCCGGCCAGGACTCCTTCGAAGGCGATCGCGAACACGGTGATGCCGGCGACGACAGCGGGGCCGTGGGCGAAGGCTGCGACCACGGGGAGGGCGATGAGCAGGAAGCTCACCGGCCACTGCACGGGTGTAAGGGGTTCGAGCACCAGGATGCCCGCGACATAGAAGGCGGGCAGCCACCGCATCCACGCGGGCGCGGGCGGCACCTGCGGGCCCCCACCGCCGGGCGGCGCTGCCCAGCCACTCGCCGCCCCGGGGCGGCCCGGCCACCTCACAGCTCACTCCGCCGCAGAGCGGGGCGCGCAAGCTCCGACGCTGCTCAGCCGGAGGACGAAGCCGCGCGGGCCTGCATGCGGATGTTGCTCCTGGCGGCTCCACTCAAACAGCCTGTACACGCGGGACTCCTGGCACATGATGTGGGCAAGACGTCCATCCTGCTGCCCCACCACGCTTCGGGCCGACCATTGCTCCAGCCAATGGCATGTCAGGACCTTCGTGCCTCCATGCCCTTCGTGAAGCCCGAGGTGATCACGCGGCGGCTGCCTCGGGCAGTCGCGACTGGTAGAAGGGTGCCGTGGCGGGGCATGGCGAACAGGAAAAGGGAACTGTTCGTACGGCAGCTCCTTTGGACCCCAACTTGCCACAGTCGGTCGGATGCGGTCGTGTCAGCGGCCCGTCACCGTATCTGTGGTCTCGTTGTGCGGCTCCTGGCATTCGGCCCGGGTATGACTTGAGCCCCCAGCCGAGATGATCGAAAGGCGATGACGCCGGGGCTGGAGGTATGGGCATACCGCTGATGCCACGAGTCGGCCGAGGAAGAGGGCGTTCGACGAGCCGCTGCCCAACAGTGAACCGAAGTTGCGGGAGCTGTTCAACAGGCTCCCGCAAGCACGGAACGGTGCTGATGGTCGTCGACCAATCGGCTTCCATCGGGGCCCTGCCGCTGGCGGTCGCTCGGGACGCGGGATGCCAGGTCGCCTACCTGTCCGGGGCACGATGCGACGGATCGCCGATCCTTACCCCGGCGAGGCTCAGACAGACGTCTGCGCACACCATCGCACATGCCTGGGGGCATGTGCACGGCACACTGGTCACGACCCGCACCGTCTCCTTCGGCCTCGTGCAGACAGGGCCGGACACCTGCCTCGGCCCAGTCCCTCACCCGCGGCCAAGCGGTCACCCGCTGCGGCCGATCCTCTCCGCAGGCGCATCCGCCCGGCTCACGCCCTCGCACAGCACGTGGACGATGCCCCGCAAAGCAGAACGGTCATCCAACGGCAACCGCCCGGGACACCGAAGCCACAGAGGCGGACGAGGAGGCAGCAACGGAGCTGGGCGTTCCCGCAGGTCATCAGCCACAGGATCAGCACACATCGGCAGACCTTGCCGACACAACACTCAACTACCAAGCCAAGGCACCGATCTCATCCGCCTCTTCCCGGCTGCGGCGCGGTAGAGCACGACGGCGTCCCTCCTGAACCCCTCCGGATACGGAGACCTGCGTCCGACCTGGACATCCCGCTCAGGCACGTCCCGCCAAGCCGTCCGGGTACGGAACTTCCACACGATCCCGTTGAGCACGGTGCGGTCGTCCAGCTGCTCTCTGCCCCGAAACGACGTGGGCCCCGTGGTTGGCCGAACTACCGCTCGGCGTAAGGTAGTTCATGTCTACGTATCACCCAACCATGATCCACCGCTCGTCGAGATCGTTGAAGGCGCCACCCAGCGGGGGCTGAGGGTTGTCCCGCAAATGATCTTCGGCGTGGTGAGGGTGCGGACGGCCGCTGCGGAGACACGTTGTCTATCCGGTGGGGTTTAGGTTGCGCAGGCGGGCGGCGCCGCGCATGGCGTGGTGAACTCCTCTTCCCTTGAGGCGGCAGTCCCTCAGGATCTTCCAGCACTTCATGCGGGCGAAGACGTGCTCGACGCGGGCTCTGACCTGTTTGTGGGAGGTGCTGTGTGCGACTTTCCAGTCGGGCAGTTCCTCGCCCGTGCGGCGGCGGTGGGGCATGACCAGGCCGGTGCCCGGATATCCGCCGTCCGCGATCGTCATCGTGTTGCCGACTGCGTCCTTGGCGCCGGATTCCTCATGCCTTGCAGTCATTGCGGTTGCCGGGCAGAGGCCGGCCGACCACGACGACCAGGCGACTGTCGGCGTCGATGACGACCTGATGGTTGGTGGAGTACCGGTAGTTCCTGGACTGCTCGGCCATCGTGTGGTCACGGGTAGGAACCAGGGTGCCGTCCACGATGGGCACGCTGTCGTTGCGGAACCGCTGACGTGGTTGGAGCGCGAGTAGCGGCCCGAACTGGGCGATATCGCGACCCGCGGCGGACTTCGAGACGCCGAACAGCAGGGCCGGCTGGCGCAGCGTCACGTTCTTGCTCCAGCACGCCGCGACCAGCAACACCCGGTCCTCCAGCGGCAGGCCCCACGGCCGTCCGCGCCGCACCTCGCCGGCGCCCTCGCTGCGCAGTGCGGTCACCGACTTGCCGAAGTAGCGCGGGCTCGGCCCGGTGAACGGGGCCATCCAGGACGGCTCGGACGCCGTGATCACACCAGCCACAACAAGATCATCTCACCGTGACCCAGTTGAGGAACGATCCTTAGTTGATGATTTCGGCGCGGTCATCCATGCGGATTGCGGCCAGCCGGTCTCGCCACATCTGGAGAGCTTCGGGTGTCTGTCGCGTCCAGTCGGTGACCTCACCAACGATCCGGAGCGGTTCCCTGCTGCGATAGGAGCGGGTGGGGTTGCCGGGGAACTTCTTGTCGGTGACGTTTGGATCGTTCTCGAACTCCCCGGTCGGTTCGACGGCGTACACTCGCGGGGCTCCGTCGCCTGCGGCGAGTTCGGCGGCGAGTCCCGCGCCGTCGGGCAACGCGGTGAAGTAGATGTGGTTCATCACGATTTCGGGCCGGTAGTTGGAACGGAAACCGGCGGTGAGGTGATCCCCGACCTGCAGCTCGGCCTTTGTGCCGTGGAAGAACGGCCCCTCGTCCAATGCCTCGTCCATCGCCACAGGTTATCAACCCAGGCTGCCGTGACGGCCAGCTGTCCAGACACCTCAGGCGTGTAACTCGTCAAGTCGGGCTGATCGTTGTTCGAGTGCGTGTCGGTAGCGTCATGGACATGCCCGATGTGTGGATCGGCCTCAGCGCTGCTGCTCGGCGGAGGAACTGGTGGTGGACCGGCTTCCTGACGCTCGTGTGCGCCGGGATGGCGGTGGCAGTGACCTTGACCGCGCCGACGTCGAACCGATGGTGGTGGGGTGGCGGTGTGGCGATTGCCTGGTTGGCCTCGCTCTTTTACATGATCAACCGTGGCTATGGCCGAACGCTCCTCACTGCGAGCGGGATGGAGTTCCGCACGTTCGTCAGTCGTCGCTCGATTCCGTGGAGTGAGATCACGCGGATCGAGAAACGGCAGCACCAGACGCGTGGTGGATTCTGGTGGGACCTGCGGGCCGTCCGGGTCCGTGGACGTTCGCTCACGATCCCTGGGGTCTTCACCAGCCGGATGTGGGATGCGGAGTTCGAGCGGAAGTTGTCCGTCATCCATGAACGTTGGTCCCGCGCAGTCGGCGACTGACGGGGCTCATGCCGCGAGAGCCTCGGTTGCCGTGGGGAAGGCGACGGCTTCGTCGAAGCGGGTCCCGTGTGGGAGGCAGTGGTAGAGCTGTCCGATCATGCGGTTGAAGAGGTTGCGCTGGGCTGATGCGTGCCAGTCTCCGTGGTCGCGGCGGCGTCGGTAGTGGGCTTTGGCGCCGGGTGAGGCGGTGATTGAGGAGAAGGCCCAGAGGTAGCCGGCGTGGTTGAGTCGGTCGTTCTTAACCCAGCGGCGGGTGATGGACGTTTTCTTGCCGGAGGCTCTGCTGATGGGCGAGGAGCCAGCGTATGCCTTGAGGCCGCGGGCGTCGGCGAAACGGTTGCGGTCGTCTCCGATATCGGCGAGCAGCCGGGCGCCGAGCTGGGTGCCGAGGCCGGGGCAGCTGAGGTGATCTCGGAGTCCGGGTGCTGGGGAAACGCTTCCTCCACTGCCTCGGCGAGCTGGTCGGCGGCGGTGCGGGCGGCCTCCAGCTGGACGAGGAGGGCCAGCATCTGCTTGCCGAGAGCGTCCTCGACCAGCGCGGGCTGGTGGGCCCACTCGGATCGGAAGACCGCGCGGAAGCGGTCAGCTTCCGCCTCGATTCCGCGCTGCGGCCAGCCCTCCTGAGAGCGGCCTGGAGTTGGGTCCGAGTGAGTCGGGCGGCGCGGGTGGGCGTCGGGGCTACCCGGAGCAGTTCCCGCATCCCAGGCCGGCACAGACCGTTCTTCCAGGCATCGGCCGCCGCCAGGGCGGCGGGGTAATACTCGCGCAGCAGGGAGCGGAGCTGGTTGGCGAGCTGCTGCCGGTTCCAGGTGGCGTCCTGCTGGGCGCGGGCCAGGACGGCGACGGCTCGGGCGAGGTCGGAGTCGTTGGGCAGGGGCCGGTGGGCGTGCATGTCGGTGCGGAGGATGTCGGCCAGGACCAGGGCGTCGCCGGGGTCGGACTTCTTGCGGGAGACGGAGTGGCGGTCTCGGTAGCGGGCGGCGGCCATCGGGTTGATCGCGAACACTGGCCGGCTGCCCGTCCGCAACACGGCGACGAATAGTCCGCGGGAGGTCTCGATGGCGACCGGGATCGGGTTCTCGCTGGTGTCGTCGTACTCGGCGAGCAGGCCGAGGAGGATCTTGTAGCCGGTGGCGTCGTCGGTGATGTGGCGTTTGGTGAGGAGCTGACCGGTGTCGTCGACGAGGGCGACGTCGTGTGTCTTCTCTGCCCAATCGATGCCGCAGTAGATCAAGGTCCCTCCCGGTTCTGCTGTGTGTTTGTGCTGGTCACGAGCTCGTGCGGAACCACGCAGCGACCTAATCCCAGGACTCGGCCAACCGGCCGGTCCGCCACCTCAGTAGCTGTTCGTGGCACCAGCTCACACCACGGGCCTCGGTCTGCGTTGGAGCTCAAGCGGCTCGGGCATGTCGAGAGGTCGCCGTGCGGCGGGCTCGCACCACCAACACCAACGAGTGGTCAGGCAGGTGGTGTTGACGATGGTGGCGATCGCGAGGGAGCCGGGCACCGCCGCTCTGGACAGAGGAATCAAGTGCCCGGACGGCTCAAGGCGTCAGCCCGGCGCCCACGTGACCGCCACCACGACCATCGTTCAGTGCTCGAACAGCCAGTTGGAGGACTCCCTCGCGGCTGTCGCTATCACCGGATTAGGACGGCTCGGACGCCGTGATCACACCAGCCACAGCAAGATCATTTGACCCTGCTCGGTAGTTACGGGACAACCCTTAGGGCTTGCAGATCATTAACACGTTGTTTTGGTCTTCCCTTCTGGATCGCTGTTCTGGGCGAGGACCCGGGCCTGGAGGGGTGCGAGGGCGGCGGGCGGGGTGGTTGCCGGTTGGATGACGACGCCGTGGGCCTTGAGGAGTTTCCTG
>NZ_JBSFBQ010000023.1:0-121818 GCF_053593015.1 Streptomyces sp. NPDC002403
AGGTCGTCCCACATGAACCAGAAGCGGTCCTGTCCGGGCGTACCGAAGAGGTACAGGATCAGGTCCTGGTCCAGGGTGATGCGACCGAAGTCCATGGCGACGGTCGTCGTCGTCTTGCCCCCGGTGTGCGTCAGGTCGTCGATGCCCGCGGAGGCGGACGTCATCACGGCTTCCGTACGCAACGGGTTGATCTCCGAGACGGCACCGACGAACGTGGTCTTGCCCACGCCGAAGCCCCCGGCCACCACGATCTTCGCCGAGGTGGTGGCCCGGGCCGCACCGCCACTAGAGCTTGCGAAGTCCACTGAGCACCCTTTCGAGCAGTGTCACATCCGGCGCGCCGCCGGCCTCTCCATTGCCCGGCTGGTGGATGGCCACCATGCCGGCTTCCGCCAGGTCCGCGACGAGAATCCGGGCCACACCGAGCGGCATCGACAGCAGCGCCGAGACCTCGGCCACCGACTTGACCTCACGGCAGAGGTGGCAGATCCGCTGGTGCTCGGGGAGCAGGGTCCCCAGATGCGCGGGGTCGGCCGTCGTGGAGACCAGTGCCTCTATGGCGAGCTGGTAGCGCGGCCGGGTCCGGCCACCGGTCATGGCATACGGGCGGACCAGTGGCTGGTCGCCTTCACCGTCGTACGACGCGTGGTGCAGTGCGCCGTACGGATCGGGTGAGGCGGGTGGCGGGGTCATGAATCCTCCGGGCGTGACAGCAGTGCGTCGGTTTGCCGTCTGAAGGGGCCGGTGGGGGGCTCTAAGCGGCCGGACGGGCGAGGGTTGAGGGCGTTACCTGGGGCAATCGAGTCTGTCATCGATCCATGGCCGCCTAATGGAGCAGGCTGCCCTGGAGCTCGGCACGGAGATCGGGGGTGAGGACGGTACCCGCACGGTCGACCAGCAGAGCCATCTCGTACCCCACCAGACCGATGTCGGCGTCCGGGTGGGCGAGGACGGCCAGCGAGGAACCGTCCGAGATGGACATCAGGAAGAGGAACCCGCGTTCCATCTCCACCACGGTCTGGCTGACGGCGCCGCCCTCGAAGATCCGGGACGCGCCCGCGGTCAGCGAGGTCAGCCCGGAGGCGACGGCGGCCAGCTGGTCGGCGCGGTCACGGGGGAATCCTTCGGACATGGCCAGCAGGAGTCCGTCGGCGGAGACCACCACCGTGTGCGACACCCCGGGGGTGTTGTCCACGAAGTTGGTGATCAACCAGTTCAGATTCTGCGCGGCCTGACTCATCGGGCTCAACTAACGCTCCTGCTGGTGAGTGGGGCCGAGTGGGAAACTGCCGGTCGACTGGCTGTTGTTGGCCTGCCGCCCCTGCTGGATGCCCCGGCGGAGATTGGTCAACCGCCCGCGTACATCATCGGGGGCGCGTGACACCTGCGGACCGGACTGATGGTTCTGCTGCTGAGCGGTACCCGGCACCAGGTTGGCGCGAGGTACCCGGCGCGGCAGTCCGGAAGTGGTGACTCCGCCTGCCGCGGGCTTCTTGACCCGCTCCGCCTGCCGTACGAGTTCATCGTTCGGCGAGGGGCGCCAGGAACTTGTGGGGCTGCCCGTGTCGTCTCCGCCGCGGCGCGGCGCCGGGGGAGCGGAAGGCTCCGGGGCCTGCTGCTGGTGGAGCGGCGCGGGAGCCTGCGGCTCGGCGGGCGGCTGCTGGCCGCCCTGCTGCGGGCCGTGGAACCAGTTCGTCTCCAGGGTGTCGTACAGCGGTGTACGACCGTCCCCGGGCCCGGCCGCCGGAGGCAGCGCCTCGGGCTGCGGCTGCGGCGGCAGCACCGGGCGGTACTGCGCGTCGCCGGCGGGCGGACGCGGGGCACCGAAGTTCTCGTCGTCCCGGCCGCGCTGACGCGGGGCCGGCAGGCCCTGGTCCTGCGCCCGGCCGGGCTGCGGCCCGCCGAAGTCGGGACGGGCGAACTGCGCGGTGCTCGCCGGGTCCTGGGACAGGTCCTGCGGGGCGTGGGCCTGCGGGGCCGGAGCCGAGAAGTCCGGGCGGGCGAACTCGGCGGTGGAGCCGGGGCCCTGGCTGTCGTCCATGGGTGCCCGCGGGTTGAGCGGCGGGCTCATCGGCCGCTGGAACTGGCCGGTGGACTCGGGCTCCTCGTGACCGCGCGGGGCGTCCAGCGGAGTACGCCGCGGCGCGGACGGGTCCTGGGCACCCCAGCTGGTGGTCTGCGGACGCTGCGGCTGAGGGTTGCCACCGGGCAGCTCGGCACGCGGGCCGCCGGCCGGGGGAAGCCGGCGCTCGGGCTCGCCCTGGCCGGCGGGCTGCTGGAAGCCGCCCTGGCCGGCGGGGTTCTGCCGGGCCTGCTGCGGCTGCGAGGGCTGCCACGGCGAGCCGGGGCCGTTCGGACCCTGCGGGCCGTTCTGGTCCTGGCGGTTCTGGCCGAACAGGTCGGGACGGCCCGACTCCGGACGGCCCGGTCCGTCGCCCTGGCCGCGGGCACCGAGGCGGGCGCCGTTGCCGAAGGCGCCGGCGAGTCCGCCGCCCTGACGCTGCGGTTCCGGGCGGGAACCGTCCTGCGGGCCGGTGCCGGACAGCCCGGCGGACTGGAATCCGGCGTTCTGCTGGCCCTGCTGGTTCGGCTGGTTCTGCTGGTGGCGGGGACCGCCGTCGCGGGAGGGCAGCGCGGCACGCGGCGCGGAGCCCGCACCGACCTGACCGCGCGAGGCGCCCGGACCCGAGGCGAGACGGCCGGCCGGGCCGGACGGGGCGCCGCCGAGGCCGGGCCGGGAGCCGTTGCCCGCACCCGCCGGGCCACCGGCGAGCAGACCGCCCGGGGCGCCGGACTGCTGCCCGGGTGCCTGCTTGGGGGCCGGCTGCTTGCCGCCGTGCGCGACATCGACGGGCAGCATGACCAGCGCGGTCGTGCCACCGGAGTCGGAGGGCCGCAGCTGGATCCGGATGCCGTGACGCAGGGACAGCCGGCCGACCACGAACAGACCCATGCGGCGGGAGACGGAGACGTCCACGGTGGGCGGCGAGGCGAGCCGCTCGTTGATCGCGGCGAGGTCCTCGGGGGAGAGGCCGATGCCGGTGTCGTGGATCTCGACCAGCACCCGCCCGTCGGGCAGCGCGTGACCGGTGACCCGGACCTTCGTCTGCGGCGAGGAGAACGACGTGGCGTTCTCCAGCAGCTCGGCGAGCAGGTGCACGAGGTCGTTGACCACGCGGCCCGCGACCTCGGTGGCGGGTACCGCGGCCAGTTCGATGCGCTCGTACTGCTCCACCTCGGAGGCGGCGGCACGGAGCACGTCGACCAGCGGGACGGGGCGGGTCCACCGGCGGCCCGGCTCCTCGCCCGCGAGGACGAGGAGGTTCTCGCCGTTACGGCGCATACGGGTCGCGAGGTGGTCGAGCTTGAAGAGCGAGGAGAGCTGGTCCGGGTCGGCCTCGCGCGACTCCAGTTCGGAGATGAGCGAGAGCTGACGCTGGATGAGGCCCTGGCTGCGGCGCGAGAGGTTGGTGAACATCGCGTTGACGTTGCCCCGGAGCAGGGCCTGCTCGGCGGCGAGGCGGACGGCCTCGCGGTGCACGTCGTCGAAGGCCGCGGCCACCTTGCCGATCTCGTCCCGGGAGTGCACACCGACCGACTCGACCGAGGTGTCCACGTCCTGCGGGTCGGCCTCGGAGAGCTGCTTGACGAGCTCGGGCAGCCGGTCCTGGGCCACGCGCGTGGCCGTGTCCTGGAGCCGCCGCAGCGAACGGATCATCGACCGGGCGACGACGAAGGCACCGACCAGCGAGACGCCGAGCACCAGCAGGATCAGCGCACCGCTGATGATCGCTTCGCGCTTGGACTCGTCGCGGAGCTCGCGGGCCTTGCCCTCCATGTCGCTGAGGAGGGTCTCCTCGATGGTCTTCATCGCCTGGATCTTGGTGGAGCTCTGGTCGTACCAGTCCAGGTAGGAACGGCGCGCGGTGCCGGTCATGCCCGAGGGGCTGTCCAGCACCTTCTTCGCGTAGGTGTTGGCGGCCTTGATCTCCGGGTTGCCCTCGTCGAGCGTGGCGGTCAGCTCGTCGGCGTTGTTGCCGGTCGCCCCGTACACGGCCTTGAAGGAGCGCAGGGCCGAGCTCTCCTTGCGCAGCGCGGCGCGGCCGAACTGCTTGTCGTTCTCGTCGAGATGCGGCTGCTTGTCGTTGCCGCCGGGCAGGGCCGCGGCGATGATCGCGCGCTGGACCGAGGCGTACTCCTTGGCGGAGGAGAAGGCCGCCAGTGCCCGGGTCCGCTTGATCATCTCGGAGTTGCTGGTCGCCTGCGCCATGTCCTGCGAGAGGCTCAGCAGCGAGGTGATCAGCTGGCTGTACTGGTCGACGGTCTGGAGACTCGGCGTGCCGTCGGCGTACGCCGTCTTGCGGATGTTGCGGATGTCGGCGAGCTGGCTCGCGATCTGGGTGACGCTCGAATAGATGCCTTCGAGCGCCTCGTCGCCGGTGGGGTCGCCGATCGAGGTCGTCGCGTCGAGGAAGGCCGTCTTCGCCCGGTCGGTCTTCTTGCGGGGCTCGGTGACCTTGAAGTCGTCGGGCTTCACCCCGTTGGCCAGCGGACCGGCCGAACGGTCGCGCTCCTCCTGGAGCGCCTGGGCGAGCGACGTCGCCTGCTTGGTCATCTTGGTCAGCAGCTGCATGTGGTCCAGCTGCTGGATGTCGCTCATGGACTCGTTGATCCGCAGTCCGCCCAGCGTGGTCGCGGCGACCACCGGAAGGGCGAGCAGGGAGACCAGACGCGTGCTGATGCGCCAGTTGCGAAGAGCGACGCGCGAGCCGGTGCTGACGGGGCCACGGGACTTCGACGACGCGACCGGATCGACGTCGCCGTTCGCCGCGGTACCGGGGCGCTGAGCACGGTCGCCGCTGTCGCCGCCCGCGGCAGGCCCGGGGTTCTGGGCGTGCTGGGCCGAGGGACCGCGGTCGGTCCCGCCGTGCGGCTCCTGCTCCGCCGCAGCGCTGCCATCCCTCTTGAAACGTCCCTGCACTAGCGTCGCAACCTCTGGACCAGGCGTTCCTCCGCGCGAGGCGATGGAACGGTGTCGGCGTCGTGGGGCGTCGGTACCCGCCCCATGGTGGTCGTGAGTGACCGGCGTCCTTCCCCTTTCCGCCGCCACTCGGCGCTCCGTTGCGCCCCCTGCGCGCCGGCTTGAAACCCGCGGCGGTGCGTGGAATTCCAGCACAGTGCCGGATCTCCAACAAGGGCCCCGTGCCGGGCCGTGACCTGAGTGACACGTTGTGACGACCGAGTAACAAGCCGTGGAGCGTGATCACGGGTAAACCGGACGATTACGGGTGAATCGGCGAAGCGTGAACGGTGTCCCAGTCGCCATGGTCAGGAGTGGAATGGCTGATTCAGTGACGTAATGTCCGTTTCTGTGAGCGTGACCGAGTGCCTGAAATGAGGGAATTGTCGACGCGGTCGTGAGCAAACTCACATGATGATCGCCGTCTCTTCCGGGCTCCGGGAGGGAATTGGATGTTTAGCCTGACGCTTTACAGGGATGGCAAATCCGACAACCGGCGCCCCTTCGGGCGGTGCCCGCAACCGACAGGGTCCGAACGGCAGATGAAGACGACGATGATGTTCCGCAACATTGCCAACCCCCGGCGCACCACGCTGGCGCACCTCAAGGACGCCGACGCGCTGCAGACGCCGGAGCAGCCGGAGCACGCCGTGGTCCTGCCCACCCAGACGGCCAACCCCCGCCGCACCATCCTCATGGAAGCCCCGGTCACCGCCGCGGTCGCGGAGTAGCGGGAGGCCCCGGACGGGCCCTGCCCCCTCAGCCGCGCCGGCGCCCCGCCTCCACGCGGCCGCCCCGTCACGCCGCCCGGCAATTGGGGCAATCCCCGCCGGGCAACGCGTTAGCCTGGAGCGTCAGTCTTCAGCCAGCAAGTGAGGGGCGACAGCATCCCGTGCGCATCGCCAGGTTCTCCATCGACGGCAATGTCGCCTTCGGCGCCGTCGAGGGCGAGGGGCCCGATGGTCTCGTCCTCGACATCATCAAGGGCATTCCGTACGCCGAGTTCGAGCTCTCCGGCACCAAGGTCCCGCTGAACAAGGTCCGCCTCCTGCCGCCCGTGCTCCCCAACAAGGTCGTGGCCATCGGCCGCAACTACGCGGAGCACGCCGCGGAACTCGGCAACGAGGTACCGGACGTCCCCGTCGCCTTCTTCAAGCCCACCACCTCGGTGATCGGCTCCGGCGACGCGATCGAGTACCCCTCCTTCTCGAACGAGCTCCACCACGAGGCCGAACTGGCCGTGGTCATCGGCCGCATGTGCCGGGAAGTGCCGCGCGAGCGCGTGAAGGACGTCATCTTCGGCTACACGTGCGCCAATGACGTCACCGCGCGCGACGCCCAGAAGCGCGAGAAGCAGTGGGCCCGGGCCAAGGGCTTCGACACCTCCTGCCCGCTCGGCCCCTGGGTGGAGACCGACCTCGACCCCCACGACCTGACCATCCAGGCCACGGTCAACGGCGAGCAACGCCAACTGGGCCGTACGAGCGACATGATCCGCTCGATCGAGGATCTGGTCGTCCACATCACGGAAGCCATGACGCTGCTCCCGGGTGATGTGATCCTCACCGGCACTCCCGCAGGGGTCGGACCCCTCCATGTCGGCGACGAGGTCGCCGTCACCATCGAAGGCATCGGCACTCTCACCAACAAGGTGATCAAGCGTGGTTAACGCACCAGTCCGTGTACGTTTCTGTCCCTCGCCGACCGGCAACCCCCACGTGGGCCTGGTCCGCACCGCCCTGTTCAACTGGGCCTTCGCCCGGCACCACGGCGGCACCCTGGTCTTCCGCATCGAGGACACGGACGCCGCCCGTGACTCCGAGGACTCCTACAACCAGCTCCTGGAGTCGATGCGCTGGCTCGGCTTCGACTGGGACGAGGGCCCCGAGGTCGGCGGCCCGCACGCCCCGTACCGCCAGTCGCAGCGCATGGACATCTACAAGGATGTCGCCGACAGGCTCCTCGCGGGCGGGTACGCGTACCACTGCTACTGCACCACCGAGGAGCTCGACGCCCGCCGCGACGCCGCCCGTGCCGCCGGCAAGCCGTCCGGCTACGACGGCCACTGCCGCGAGCTGAGCACCGAGCAGATCGCCGCGTACGAGGCCGAGGGCCGGACGTCCATCGTCCGCTTCCGGATGCCCGACGAGGCGCTCACCTTCACCGACCTGGTCCGCGGCGAGCTGACCTTCCAGCCGGAGAACGTGCCGGACTACGGCATCGTCCGCGCCAACGGCGCCCCGCTCTACACGCTGGTCAACCCGGTCGACGACGCGCTGATGGAGATCACCCACGTCCTGCGCGGCGAGGACCTGCTCTCCTCCACCCCCCGCCAGCTCGCCCTCTACAAGGCGCTCATCGAGCTGGGCATCGCCAAGGACACCCCCGCCTTCGGCCACCTGCCGTACGTCATGGGCGAGGGCAACAAGAAGCTCTCCAAGCGCGACCCGCAGGCCTCGCTCAACCTCTACCGCGAGCGCGGCTTCCTGCCGGAGGGGCTGCTCAACTACCTCTCCCTGCTGGGCTGGTCGATCGCCGAGGACCGCGACATCTTCTCGATCGAGGAGATGGTGGCCGCGTTCGACATCGGGGACGTCAACGCCAACCCGGCGCGCTTCGACCTGAAGAAGTGCGAGCACATCAACGCCGAGCACATCCGCAAGATGGACGTGAAGGCGTTCACCGAGGCCTGCGGCCCCTGGCTGAAGGCGCCGTTCGCCCCGTGGGCCCCGGAGGCCTTCGACGCGGAGCAGTTCGAGGCCATCGCCCCGCACGCCCAGACCCGCGTCACGGTCCTCTCGGACATCACGGCCAACGTCGACTTCCTCTTCCTCGACGAGCCGGCGACGGACGAGGCGTCCTGGACCAAGGCGATGAAGGAGGGCTCCGACGCCCTCCTCACCACGGCCCGCGCCAAGCTGGCCGACGCCGAGTGGAACGCGGACGCCCTGAAGAACGCCATCCTCACCGCGGGCGAGGAGCACGGCCTGAAGCTCGGCAAGGCCCAGGCCCCGGTCCGCGTCGCCGTCACCGGCCGCACGATCGGCCTGCCGCTCTTCGAGTCCCTGGAGATCCTGGGCCGCGAGAAGACGCTGGCCCGCGTGGACGCCGCCCTGGCGAAGCTGACCGCGTAACGCCCGTATGTACGCCGGAGGCCGGGGTTCCCGCAGGGGAGCCCCGGCCTCCGGCCGTTCACGGCGCCTGCGGCACCCCGCGCGACGCCCTCCCGCGCCCGGCACGTGACCGCTAGCCTGGCCGCATGGTCATCCGAGCCGTGCTCTGGGACATCGACGACACGATCTTCGACTACAGCGGCGCCGACCGCGCCGGCATGCGTGCGCACCTCGAACAGGAGGGCCTGCCCGACGGATACGGCGACGCCGAGCAGGCACTGGACGCGTGGCGTGCGATCACCGATGCGCACTGGGCGCGATTCGCGGCCGGGGAGACGGACTTCCTGGGGCAGCGCCGGGACCGGGTCAGGGAGTTCGTCTCGCGGGCGCTGGAGGACGAACAGGCCGACGACTGGTTCGCCCGGCACGCGGCCCACTACGAGGCCGCCTGGGCGCTCTTCCCGGACGTGCTGCCGGTCCTCGATCTGCTGGCCGACCGGTTCCGGCACGCCGTGCTGTCGAACTCCAGCATCCGCAACCAGGACCGCAAGCTGCGCGCGCTCGGTGTGCGGGACCGTTTCGAGGCCGTGGTGTGCGCCGTCGAGCTGGGCGTCTCCAAGCCGGAGGCAGGCGCCTTCCACGCCGCTTGCGAGGCGCTGGCGCTGGAGCCGGGGGAGGTCGCGTACGTGGGGGACGAGCCGGACATCGACGCCGGCGGGGCGGTCGCCGCCGGACTGATGGGGATCTGGCTGGACCGGGGCGGACGCGGCGGACGGCCCGGGCTCGTCCGCATCAGCGGGCTCGATCAGCTGCCCGGACTGCTGGCGGGCAATACCCGTTTTGGAGCGCCGGACACCTTCGGGTAATGTTCTTCCTGCGCCGCCCGAGCGGAACGAAAGATCCGGACGGGAAGCGCAAGCCGAACAAAACCCCTCGCCAGGGGTTGAGTTTTGGTGGGCTATGGTGTAATTGGCAACACTACGGTTTCTGGTACCGTCATTCTAGGTTCGAG
Organism: Streptomyces sp. NPDC002403; assembly: GCF_053593015.1. NCBI lineage: Bacteria > Bacillati > Actinomycetota > Actinomycetes > Kitasatosporales > Streptomycetaceae > Streptomyces > Streptomyces sp. NPDC002403. The sequence continues at coordinate 9,146 of NZ_JBSFBQ010000023.1, forward strand.
TCCTGGTAGCCCAGCGCAGAAATGCAAAAGTAGTAACAAGCCCCCGTTGTGTAGCGGCCTAGCACGCTGCCCTCTCACGGCAGTAGCGCCGGTTCGAATCCGGTCGGGGGTACAGATCCTTCCCGCGAGATCATCTGGGTCGCACCCACGCTCTCGATGCAGGATCGCTAGGGCCCCCGTTGTGTAGCGGCCTAGCACGCTGCCCTCTCACGGCAGTAGCGCCGGTTCGAATCCGGTCGGGGGTACTTGTAACACCATGGGCTATGGTGTAATTGGCAACACTACGGTTTCTGGTACCGTCATTCTAGGTTCGAGTCCTGGTAGCCCAGCGCAGAAATGCAACAAGCAGTATCAAGCCCCCGTTGTGTAGCGGCCTAGCACGCTGCCCTCTCACGGCAGTAGCGCCGGTTCGAATCCGGTCGGGGGTACAACAGCAGGACGGACAAAGGCCCTTCACCTCGGTGGAGGGCCTTTGCTGTTGGCCCGCGAGGCCCGTTCGGGCCGCGGGCCCGCTCAGAGGCCGTAGCGCCGGGCCGACTCCTCCTCCTGGGCCATCCTGCGCAGGGCCATCAGCAACGGCTCGTAGAGCACGGCCGACGCGACCGCCATCTCCACCTGCTCCGACTCCGTGGGATGAGTCTCCATCATGTCCAGTTCCTGGACGGCGACTTGATGCATCAGGCCGGCCTGCTCGGCCAGGTAGTCGACATCACATGGGTAGCCGAGGCGGATCAGGGTGGCCACCGAGGAAACCAGTGCGCGATACGTGGGGGAGAGGGTGCCGATCTCCTGCGACGTCGCCCAGCCGATCCGGTCCAGGAGCCGCTCGACCTCCGCGCGGGCGCTCGCGGTCTCCGGGGCCTCCTCGTCGGGGTCGGGGCCGTGCGGGAGCGACCACAGCGCCGCACCCAGCCGGATCGTCCGGCCCAGGGATTCGTCGTCGATGTGCGAGAGGACCTCGCGTGCCGTGGCCACGGGAAGGCGGCCCACCTGGATCAGGGCCCGCACCAGACGCAGCCGGCGCACATGGCTCTCGTCGTAATCGGCCTGCGTCGCGGTGATCCGTCGGCCGGGGTGCAGCAGTCCCTCCCGCAGGTAGTACTTGATCGTCGCGGTCTTGACGCCGCTCGTCCCGCTCAGTTCCGAGAGCCGCATGTTCCGTGCCTTCCCTTGCGCCACCTCTTGGGCAGTGCCACTATCCAATCATTGGATAGTGCGACTCTCCAACGAAGGAAGGGGCAGGCATGTTCGCGAGGCCGAATCAGGGACGGACCACCGCCGCGGCCGAGGGGGAGGTGGTCGTGCTGCTCATCGGGATGCGCATCAACCACTTCTGGGGCGTGCACCATTGGCTGCCCGTGCTGCTGGCCATGCCGCGCATGCTGCGGGAGTTGAGCAAGGACAAGGGGCGTGGCCTGCTGGGCCACACGCTGTTGACCGGCTCGCCGCGGACGTACTACGTCGTCCAGTACTGGGAGTCGAAGGAGAAGCTCTACGCGTACGCGAGCGCTCCCGACATGTTCCACCGCAAGGCCTGGGCGATCATGAACCGCAAGGAGAAGAAGTCCCGGCGGCACGTGGGGCTGTGGCACGAGGCGTACATCGTGCCCGAGGGCGGGTACGAATCGATCTACGCCGACATGCCGGCCTACGGGCTGGCCGGGGCCACCGGCGTGCTGCCGCTGGAGGCGCGCGGACGTCGGGGGGCCGACCGTCTCGCACACCGCTCGTCCGCGGAGTGAGGCCTGGCGAATGAGGTGCTGGGAGGGGGCCGCCGCGACGCTGGGGCGGCCGGGATCTGCCGGATGTCTCAGCCGTTGCGGCGCAGGGCCTCGCTGAGCCTGGCCGCCGAGTCGATGACCGCCTGGGCGTGCATCCGGCCCGGGTGCCTGGTCAGCCGCTCGATCGGTCCGGAGACCGAGACGGCGGCGACCACCCGGTTCGAGGGGCCGCGCACCGGGGCCGAGACCGAGGCCACGCCCGGCTCGCGCTCGCCGATCGACTGGGCCCAGCCCCTGCGCCGTACGCCCGAGAGCGCCGTCGCCGTGAAGCGGGCACCCTGGAGGCCGCGGTGCAGGCGCTCCGGCTCCTCCCAGGCCATCAGGATCTGGGCCGAGGAGCCGGCCTTCATGGTGAGCGTGGAGCCGACCGGCACGGTGTCCCGCAGGCCGGACAGCCGTTCCGCCGCCGCCACGCAGATCCGCATGTCGCCCTGGCGGCGGTAGAGCTGCGCGCTCTCGCCGGTGATGTCGCGCAGGTGCGTGAGCACCGGGCCCGCCGTGGCCAGCAGACGGTCCTCGCCCGCCGCCGCCGCGAGTTCCGCGAGCCGGGGGCCGAGAATGAAACGGCCCTGCATGTCCCTCGCCACCATCCGGTGGTGTTCCAGTGCCACGGCCAGTCGGTGGGCCGTGGGTCGTGCGAGCCCGGTCGCCGCGACCAGCCCGGCGAGGGTGGCCGGACCGGACTCCAGGGCGCTCAATACCAGAGCTGCCTTGTCGAGAACGCCGACGCCGCTAGAGTTGTCCATACGACGATACTCCCGTCTCACTCTGTGAAACGCAAGTTCAATATTCGGCGGAAGTTGCGAACCTGTAGGGGCGGCCACACAACGGCCCGCAGCCACCGCCCCGCACGGGGGTCCGGACGGCGGCGCACCAAATCTCTAGTTGGGCCGGCGAAGACGCCGGCCGGAGGGAAAGCGATGGGTAGGACACTCGCGGAGAAGGTCTGGGACGACCATGTCGTCCGGCGCGCCGAAGGTGAGCCCGACCTCCTCTTCATCGATCTGCACCTGCTGCACGAGGTGACCAGCCCCCAGGCCTTCGACGGCCTCCGGCAGGCCGGACGCCGGGTGCGGCGCCTCGATCTCACCATCGCCACCGAGGATCACAACACCCCGACCCTCGACATCGACAAGCCGATCGCCGACCCGGTCTCCCGCGCCCAGCTGGAGACCCTGCGCAAGAACTGCGCGGAGTTCGGCGTGCGGCTGCACCCCCTGGGCGACGTCGAGCAGGGCGTCGTGCACGTGGTCGGCCCGCAGCTGGGCCTGACCCAGCCCGGCACCACCGTGGTCTGCGGCGACTCCCACACGTCCACGCACGGCGCCTTCGGCGCGCTGGCGTTCGGCATCGGCACCAGCCAGGTCGAGCACGTGCTCGCCACCCAGACGCTGCCGCTGGCCCGCCCGAAGACCATGGCGATCACCATCGACGGCGAACTGCCCGACGGTGTCACGGCCAAGGACCTGATCCTCGCGATCATCGCCCGGATCGGCACCGGCGGCGGCCAGGGCTACATCCTGGAGTACCGCGGCTCCGCCATCGAGAAGCTCTCGATGGAAGCCCGGATGACCATCTGCAACATGTCGATCGAGGCCGGCGCCCGGGCGGGCATGATCGCCCCGGACGAGACCACCTTCGACTACCTGAAGGGCCGCGACCACGCCCCGCAGGGCGAGGACTGGGACGCCGCCGTCGCGTACTGGAAGACGCTGCGCACCGACGACGACGCGGTCTTCGACGCCGAGGTCGTCATCGACGCGGCCGAACTGGCCCCGTTCGTCACCTGGGGCACCAACCCCGGCCAGGGCGCGCCCCTGTCGGCCAACGTCCCCGACCCTGCTTCGTACGAGGACGCCTCGGAGCGCAATGCCGCGGAAAAGGCTCTGGAGTACATGGGGTTGACCGCCGGCCAGCCGCTGCGCGAGATCAACGTGGACACCGTCTTCGTAGGCTCCTGCACCAACGGCCGGATCGAGGACCTGCGCAACGCGGCCGAGATCCTGGACGGACGCAAAGTCGCCGACGGGGTACGGATGCTGGTCGTCCCGGGTTCCGTCCGGGTCGCCCTGCAGGCCGTCGAGGAGGGCCTGGACAAGGTCTTCACCGCCGCGGGTGCCGAATGGCGGCACGCCGGCTGCTCGATGTGTCTCGGCATGAACCCCGACCAGCTGGCCCCCGGCGAGCGCTCCGCCTCCACCTCGAACCGCAACTTCGAGGGCCGGCAGGGCAAGGGCGGCCGTACGCACCTGGTCTCCCCGCAGGTCGCCGCCGCCACCGCCGTGCTGGGTCACCTGGCCTCGCCGGCCGACCTGTCCGACGCCCGTACGCCTGCCGGAGTCTGAGAATCATGGAAGCTTTCACCACACACACCGGCCGGGCCGTCCCGCTGCGCCGCAGCAACGTCGACACCGACCAGATCATCCCCGCCCACTGGCTGAAGAAGGTCACCCGGGACGGCTTCGAGGACGGGCTCTTCGAGGCCTGGCGCAAGGACGAGAACTTCGTCCTCAACCGTCCGGAGCGCAAGGGCGCCACCGTCCTGGTCGCCGGACCCGACTTCGGCACCGGGTCGTCCCGCGAACACGCCGTCTGGGCGCTGCAGAACTACGGCTTCAAGGCCGTCGTCTCCTCCCGGTTCGCCGACATCTTCCGCGGCAACTCGCTGAAGAACGGGCTGTTGACCGTGGTGCTCGACCAGAAGGTGGTCGACGCGCTCTGGGAGCTGACCGAGGCCGACCCCACGGCCGAGATCACCGTCGACCTGGAGGCTCGCCAGGTCCGGGCCGGGGGCATCACCGCCGACTTCGAGCTCGACGAGAACTCCCGTTGGCGACTGCTCAACGGGCTGGACGACATCAGCCTCACCCTTCAGAACGAAGCGGACATCGCGACTTATGAGGTGGCAAGGCCGACCTTCAAGCCGCGTACAATTAACGCCTGAGCAGCGCGTTTCCAGGACTGCGCCCCCTGCCATCTGGTAGGGGGCGCAGTCGCTTGTTGAGACCCCGTCGGGCGACAACTCGCCCCAGATGGCACAATCGGTGCATGGAACGCGACAGCCAACTCAAGCTTTACGGCCAAGTCGCCGACCGATTGAAGGAAGCGCACACAAGAGTGCGCGCACTGCAAGTCCCGGAGGGCGTAAGGATGGCGCTGTCCCGGAAGCTGTTGGTCATCACGGCCGCGGCTAAGCACGATCTCCCGGATGCGGCAAGGCGTCTGGACCGGTTGATGAAGGACCTCGATGAGGGCCGATTCCCCGAAGGTGACTGACTCTGCGGAACTGTGCAGCGGTCGACTTCGTTGCGGCACTAGGGTGATTAGCCCGTTTCGTGTTTGATTTGCGGTATATATCTGCCTAACGTGCGAAAACGCTTGAACACATTCGTTCTGGCAATGTCTCCGAAGGGGAAGACGTGAACAAGGCGCAGCTCGTAGAAGCGATTGCCGACAAGGTCGGAGGCCGCCAGCAGGCCGCCGACGCCGTCGACGCGGTACTCGACGCGATCGTCCGTGCGGTTGTCGCAGGGGACCGTGTCTCGGTCACCGGCTTCGGCTCGTTCGAGAAGGTCGACCGCCCCGCCCGTTACGCCCGCAACCCGCAGACGGGTGAGCGCGTGCGGGTCAAGAAGACCTCGGTTCCCCGCTTCCGCGCGGGCCAGGGCTTCAAGGACCTGGTGAGCGGCTCGAAGAAGCTCCCCAAGGGCGGCGAAGTGGCCGTGAAGAAGGCGCCCAAGGGCAGCCTCTCGGGTGGTCCCTCCACCCGTACGACGACCAAGGCCGCCGCCAAGAAGGCCACGGCGAAGAAGGCCACGGCGAAGAAGGCCACCGCCAAGAAGACCACCGCGGCGAAGACCACGGCGGCCAAGAAGACCACCGCGAAGAAGACCACCGCGGCGGCCAAGAAGACCACGGCGGCCGCGAAGAAGACCACCGCGGCGGCGAAGAAGACGACGGCCGCCAAGAAGGCCGTCGCCAGCAAGACCGCGCCCGCGAAGAAGGCCACGGCGAAGAAGGCGCCCGCGAAGAAGACCACGGCGCGCAAGACCACGGCGAAGAAGGCCACTGCACGGAAGAAGTGAGACCGAGCCGCGCAGGGCTACTACTCACACGCGCCGGGCCGGGCTCCCCTCGGGGAGCCCGGCCCGCGGGCTGTCATGGGCGCCGTACACGTCGCTCGTCATGTCCGCGTCCGCGTTCAGAACGTCTGGAGCGTCACCAGGGTGATCCGCAGCTCCGCACCCTCGCCGCTGCCCTCGATCCGCACCCGCTGCCCCGGACGCAGCAGCCGCAGACCGCCCGCGTCGAAGGCCCGGGCGTCGAAATCCACCGGGGTGCCGTCGTCGAGCAGCACGCTGCCGGTGCGGGTCTCGGGGTCGTAGGTGTACGAGGTCGCCTGCATGGGCGGAAGCCTATCGGTCCGGTGAGACAGTCCTCGAAGGTTCACCGCCGCAGGTCCGGGCGGGAGCCGCGGCGGCCCTGGAGGTCTCCACGTCCCAGTGTCCCGCGGTGTGGGCGCCCACGCCCAGCGCCAGCGCCGCCAGCAGGTCCTCGCCGGTGTCCACGTCCTGGCGGACCGAATCGATGCCGGTCAGGTCGATTTCCACCGCGCCGGAGTCCAGGTGCCGGGCCCGGGAAGGTCCACCGAAAGCCGGACGCAATTCCACCCCCGGTGCAGCCGAGAGAAATGTCGTCCCGATTCCTGCCGCATCGGTCACAAATGCGCGAGGGAATTCTGCGGAATATTCGAGTACCCGGGTCAATTCCGCCGGGCGCAGCGCGGGCAGATCCGCGTTGAGCGCGGCGACCGCGGCCCGGGGCCGCCGGGCCCGTACCGCCCGCTCGCCGTGTGCCAGCGCGGCGTTGAGCCCGCGGTCGGGCTCGTCGGGGACGACGCGCGCCCCGATCGCGGTGAGGGCCGCCCGGGCCTCCGGGTCGTCCGTGACTACCACCACATCCAGCACCGCCGGGCAGGACAGGGCGGCGGCCACGGTGTCCCGGGCGAAGGCGAGGGCGAGCCGGGGGCGCAGTTCGGGGCCCGTCACGGGCGCCAGCCTGCTCTTGGCCCGCGCCAGGGGCTTCAACGGGACGACCAGGGACCAAGGAGCGGTCGGGTCGGTGTTCGTGGCGATCTCCCCCTCGGTGCGCATCGCCGCCTATTCTCGCCTGCCGGTGCGAGAACCCGGAGGGTCGGTCCCGAAAGCGGGGCGTACGGTGTTCTCGACAGAGCAGGGGCCTGGGGCGAGACTTGACCGTCGGTAGCCAGGCAGAGTTCAGGTCCTTAGAGGAAGGTGTCCGAGTGTCCCGCCGCAGAATCGGCTTCTGGTACCGCCTGGCGGCGGTCATCGCAAAACCGCCGTTGGTGGTTCTGTTCAAGCGTGACTGGCGGGGGATGGAACACATTCCGGCCGACGGCGGATTTATCACCGCGGTCAATCACAACTCCTATCTGGACCCGCTTTCCTACGGCCACTTCCAGTACAACACCGGACGGGTGCCGCGGCTTCTGGCCAAGGCGGGCCTGTTCAAGACCCCCTTTGTGGGAATGATGCTGCGCGGCACCGGTCAGATCCCGGTGTACCGCGAGACGACCAACGCGCTGGACGCGTTCCGGGCCGCCGTCGACGCCATCGAGCGGGGCGAGTGCGTCGCTTTCTACCCGGAGGGCACGCTCACCCGCGACCCCGACATGTGGCCGATGGCCGGCAAGACCGGTGCCGCCCGCGTCGCGTTGATGACGAAGGCCCCGGTCATCCCCGTCGCGCAGTGGGGCGCCAACTTCGCGATGCCGCCGTACGCCAAGGAGAACAAGCTCCGGCTGTTCCCCCGCAAGACCCTCCAGGTGCAGGCCGGACCGCCCGTGGACCTCTCCCGGTTCTACGACAGGGAACCGACGCCCGACATCCTGCGCGAGGCGACCGAGGTCATCATGGCCGCGGTGACCGCTCAGCTGGAGATCGTGCGGGGCGAGCAGGCCCCCGCACAGCCCTACGACCACCGCAAGGCCCGCGCGGAGCAGCGCCGCAAGGCCGAAGGAGAGGGAACCAAGTGACGCACCCCGCAAAGGCGGCCGTCTTCGGAACCGGCTCATGGGGTACGGCCTTCGGCATGGTCCTCGCCGACGCCGGCTGCGAGGTCACCCTCTGGGGCCGTCGCGCCGAGATCGCCGAGGCCGTCAACACGACCCGTACCAACCCGGACTACCTGCCGGGAATTGAGCTCCCCGCCTCGGTCCGGGCCACCACCGACGCCGTCGAGGCGCTGGACGGCGCCGACTTCGCCGTACTCGTGGTGCCTTCGCAGACCCTGCGCGCCAACCTCGCCGAATGGACCCCGCACCTCGGCTCCGACACCGTTCTCGTCTCGATGATGAAGGGTGTCGAACTCGGCACCGCGAAGCGGATGAGCGAGGTCATCGAGGACGTCACCAAGGTCTCCGCGGACCGGGTCGCCGTCATCACCGGCCCCAACCTCGCCAAGGAGATCGCCGAGCGCCGTCCCGCGGCGGCCGTCGTCGCCTGCCAGGACGAGTCCGTGGCCCAGCGCCTCCAGAGCGCCTGCCACACCCCGTACTTCCGCCCGTACACCAACACCGATGTGGTCGGCTGCGAACTCGGCGGCGCGGTCAAGAACGTCATCGGCCTGGCGGTCGGCATCGCCGACGGCATGGGTCTCGGCGACAACGCCAAGGGTTCGCTGATCACCCGGGGACTCGCCGAGACGACCCGCCTCGGTCTGGCCATGGGCGCCGACCCGCTGACCTTCTCCGGACTCGCGGGCCTGGGCGACCTGGTGGCGACCTGCTCCTCACCGCTCTCGCGCAACCACACCTTCGGCACCAACCTCGGCCGCGGCATGACGCTCCAGGAGACCATCGCCGTCACCAGGCAGACCGCCGAGGGCGTCAAGTCCTGTGAGTCGGTGCTCGATCTGGCACGCAGGCACGGCGTCGACATGCCGATCACGGAGACGGTCGTCGGCATCGTCCACGAGGGCAAGCCGCCGATGGTCGCGCTGGGCGAGCTGATGTCGCGCAGCGCGAAGCCCGAGCGGCGCTGAAGCCGGGGCGGGGGCGGCCAGAGCGGTGAACGTTCACGGTCACCGCTCCGGCCGCCCCCGGCCGCGCTGACGCGAGTGGTACCAGCAGGTACGCTCAACGCGATATGAGCAGCGAGAACCTCCCCCAGAGCCCGGAGCAGCAGCTCCGCAAGCCGCGTGTGGCCGTCGTGTTCGGCGGCCGCAGCTCCGAACACGGCATCTCGGTCGTCACGGCCGGCGCCGTCCTGAACGCCATCGACCGGACCAAGTACGACGTCCTGCCGATCGGCATCACGACGGACGGCCGCTGGGCGCTCACCGCCGACGAACCCGAACGCATGGCCATCACGGACCGGAAGATGCCGGAAGTGGCCCAGCTGGCCGAGTCCACCGAGGGCGCCGTGGTGCTCTCCGTCGACCCCGGCAGCCGCGAAGTGGTGTACAGCGAGCCCGGCTCGGTCCCCAAGGCGCTCGGCGAGGTCGATGTCGTCTTCCCCGTGCTGCACGGCCCGTACGGCGAGGACGGCACCCTGCAGGGTCTCCTGGAGCTCTCCGGTGTGCCCTACGTCGGCGCCGGGGTGCTCGCCTCGGCGGTCGGCCAGGACAAGGAGTACATGAAGCGGGTCTTCATCTCCTACGGGCTGCCGGTCGGCCCGTACCTCGTGGTGCGTCCCCGTGAGTGGGACAACGACCCCTCCGGTGCCCGCAAGCGCATCGTGGACTTCGCCGGTGACCACGGCTGGCCGCTCTTCATCAAGCCCGCCCGGGCCGGCTCGTCCATCGGCATCACCAAGGTCGACGACCTGTCCGGACTCGACGAGGCGATCGAGGAGGCCCGCCGCCACGACCCCAAGTTCCTGGTCGAGTCGCTGCTGCGGGGCCGCGAGATCGAGTGCGGGGTGCTGGAGTTCGAGGACGGGCCGCGCGCCAGCGTGCCCGCCGAGATCCCCCCGGTGACCTCGCACGACTTCTACGACTTCGAGGCCAAGTACATCGACTCGGCCTCCGGGATCGTGCCCGCCCCGCTCACCGAGGAGCAGACGGCAGAGGTCCAGCGGCTCGCGGTCGAGGCCTTCGACGCCACGTCCTGCGAGGGGCTGGTCCGCGCCGACTTCTTCCTCACCGAGGACGGCACCTTCGTGATCAACGAGATCAACACCCTGCCGGGCTTCACCCCGATCTCCATGTACCCGCGGATGTGGCAGGAGAGCGGTGTGAGCTACCAGGAACTGGTGGACCGGCTGATCCAGGCCGCGTTGCGCCGCCCGACCGGCCTGCGCTGAGCCGTCCCCGCGCCGCACGGCGTGCGCTCCCGGGCGGGAGCGCACGCCCTACAGTCCGGGAACCGTCCTGCGGACGGCCGGGCCGAACGCGGCCAACGGGCTCGCGTCATGGGCGTACGCCTCCGAGAGCGACACCTCGACGTACGCCTTGCGGTACGTCGTCGTGAAGCGCGGGCCGGCGTCGTCGGGCTGCTCCAGCAGCCAGTTGACGCCGTTCGCCTCGGTCCCCTTCGCCATGGGGTCGTCCATCTTCGCGGGCCGGGGGACACCGCAGCGCAGTACGATCTCCCCGTCCCCCCACTCGGCGGTCAGTTCGGACTTCGGCCCGGCATCACCGAGGCCGAGACCGGCAACGGTCCTCGGCAGCTCCTTGTGCAGCGCACGGCAGTAGCCCGCGGCTTCCGGGGACGGCGTGGGAACCGTGATCGACACCGCGGCGTCCGTTGGGGAACAGCCCGCCGCGGCCAGCAGCAGTGCGGCGACGGACGGGCCGAGGAACACGGAATGGCGAAGTCGGCGCGAAGATCTCACCGGCCCAGCGTAGACGGGGGCTACAGATGAACGACCGGGCAGGTCAGGGTTCGGGTGATGCCTTCCACTTGCTGGACCTTGGCGACCACCATGCGGCCGAGTTCATCGACCGTGTCGGCCTGTGCGCGCACGATCACGTCGTAGGGGCCGGTGACGTCCTCTGCCTGGATCACTCCCGGAACTCGTGCGATGGTCTCGGCGACGGTCGACGCCTTGCCCACCTCGGTCTGAATAAGGATGTACGCCTGTACCACGGAACCTCCAGGGCGGCCACGAGGATCATGTGGGGGAGAAGGGACGCCACGGTATCGCGTTGCCGCGTGCCGCGGGGAGACCTGTGGACCGTTGACGCCCACAGCGTGGCGTACGCAAGACACAAGTTGACGTAACTCTTGACAGTACCGACAGCAGTGACGGCCCGCGACCGCAAGCGCAGCGGTCCGGAAGGGGGACGGGGGTGGCGGTGACGGGCCGGGCAGACTGCTCCCTGCGGCGGCGGCCGGTCCAGGGTCCGGACCCCCGGCCGCCGAAGCAGCCCGGACGACCGTCCGGCGCGATAGATGAGAGGTGAGACTCGGTGAAGGGAACCGTGGGCGAGTTGGGGGAGTTCGGGCTCATCAGGGAGCTCACTTCCCGGCTCACCACCACTCCGGCGGTACGGCTCGGCCCCGGCGACGACGCCGCGGTCGTGACCGCTCCCGACCGCAGGGTCGTGGCCAGTACGGACATCCTGTTGGAGGGACGGCACTTCCGCCGCGACTGGTCGACGGCGTACGACGTCGGCCGCAAGGCCGCCGCCCAGAACCTCGCCGACATCGCCGCCATGGGCGCGGTGCCCACCGCGCTGCTGCTCGGCCTGGTCGTCCCCGCCGAACTCCCGGTCACCTGGGCCGGCGAGCTGATGGACGGTATCCGTGACGAGTGCCAGGTCGCGGGCGCGGCCGTGGTCGGCGGGGACGTCGTGCGCGGCGAGACGATCACCGTCTCGATCACCGCGCTGGGCGATCTGCGCAACCACGAGCCGGTCACCCGTTCCGGCGCCCAGCCCGGCGACGTCGTCGCCGTCACCGGCTGGCTCGGCTGGTCCGCCGCCGGGTACGCGGTGCTCTCCCGCGGCTTCCGCTCGCCCCGCGCCTTCGTCGAGGCCCACCGGCGCCCCGAACCGCCCTACCACGCGGGCCCCGCGGCCGCCGGGCTCGGCGCCACCGCGATGACGGACGTGAGCGACGGGCTCGTCGCCGACCTCGGGCACATCGCCGAGGCCAGCAAGGTCCGGATCGATCTGCGGTCCGGGCTCATCGACATCCCCTCGCAGATGTCCGACATCGGGCAGGCCGTCGGCGTCGACCCGCTCCAGTGGGTGCTGACCGGGGGCGAGGACCACGCGATCGTCGCCACCTTCCCGCCGGACGTGAAGCTGCCCGCCCGCTGGAAGGTGATCGGCGAGGTCCTCAACCCCTCCGCGCTCCCGCAGGTGACCGTCGACGGGGCGCCGTGGACCGTCAAGGGCGGCTGGGACCACTTCGGGGACATCGAGGACGCCCAGTAGATTTCGGCGTATGCCCCTATCTGCTGCTGTACCCGCCCGTGTGCTCACCGTCGCCGGATCCGACTCCGGCGGCGGTGCGGGCATCCAGGCCGACCTGAAGACGATGCTGGCGCACGGTGTGCACGGGATGAGCGTGCTGACCGCCGTCACTGCCCAGAACTCGCTGGGGGTGCAGGGTGCCTGGGAACTGCCCGCCGACGCCGTGCGCGCCCAGTACCGCAGCGTGGTGGACGACATCGGGGTCCAGGCGGTGAAGACCGGAATGCTGTCGTCGGCCGTCCTCGTGGAGACCGTGGCCGAACTCCTTGCCGCCACCGGCGCCCCGGCCGTCGTCGACCCGGTCGGCGTCTCCAAGCACGGCGACCCGCTGCTGGCCGCCGAGGCGCTCGATTCCGTACGGACGAAACTGCTGCCGGCCGCCACGGTCGCCACCCCGAACCTGGACGAGGTGGCACAGCTCACCGGCATCCACGTCGAGGACGAGGCGGGAATGCGGCGGGCCGCCGCCGCGGTGCTGGACTTCGGGCCGCGCTGGGTGGTGGTCAAGGGCGGCCATCTGCCGGGCGACCCCGTCGACCTGCTGACCGACGGCAGTGAGGAGCACTGGCTGCGCGCTCCCCGGCACGACAACCGCCACACCCACGGCACCGGCTGCACCCTCGCCTCGGCCATCGCCTGCCGACTGGCCCTGGGCCAGGACGTACCCGCGGCGGTTCGGGACGCGAAGGGCTACGTCACCGGGGCGATCGCGGCGGGCTTCCCGCTGGGCGCGGGGATCGGCCCGGTCGACCACGGCTGGCGCACGCGCACCGCGTGAGGGCGCCCCGGAGCACAGCAAAAAGCCGGTCCACCGAGGTGGACCGGCTTTTTGGGCAACCGGAAGGCTGCGCTACGACGGGAACGTCAGCGCGCGACCTTGCCGGCCTTGATGCACGAGGTGCAGACGTTGAGCCGCTTCGGCGTCCGACCGACCACGGCACGCACGCGCTGGATGTTGGGATTCCAGCGACGGGACGTACGGCGGTGCGAGTGCGAAATGTTATTGCCGAAGCCCGGCCCCTTGCCGCAGACGTCGCAGTTGGCAGCCACGGGTCACTCCAAAGACTTCAGATGCACTTACAGTGAAATCCGGCGCGCCGGATTCATATGACTGAAGTGGCGGTGCCGGAGGGATGGCCCGACTCTCATCGGGCAACCGAAGCAGCATACAACGGCTGCGTCGGTAGAACGAAACTACCATGGGTTCCACCGACCTCGTCCCGCCCCCTGTCCCCGCCGGACCCGGCGCGCGGGGGCTACCCTGCGATGCAGCCGGCCGCCCACGGCCGAATCCGAGGAGGGCCGACAGGTGCCGCAGACCGACGACGACATGGACGCCGTCGCGGTGCGTACCTGGTGCTCACTGGCCCTGGAGGCGCTGGGCCGGGAGCGCGAGGCGATCGACGCGATCAATGTGTACCCGGTCGCCGACGGGGACACCGGTACGAACCTCTACCTGACCGTGGAATCGGCGGCCCAGGCCGTCGAAGCGGTCTTCGCCGCCCACGAGACCGGAGCGACCGCACCCGTCGCGGCCGACGCGGTACGGGCCATGGCGCACGGCGCCCTGATCGGCGCCCGCGGCAACTCCGGCACGATCCTGGCCCAGTTGCTGCGCGGGATGGCGGGCGTGCTCGCCGTCGGCCATGACGCGGACCATCTGCGCCGGGCGCTCGCCGTCGCCGCCGAAGCGGCCCGGCAGGCCGTCGCCCACCCCGTCGAGGGCACCGTGCTGACGGTGGCCACCGCGGCCGCCCAGGCCGCCGCGCGCACCGCGCACGACGCCGGCACCGGGACGGTCGCACGGGCGGCGTACGAGGGGGCGAGGACGGCCCTGGAAGCGACCCCCGGACAGCTCGCCGTCCTCGGCCGGGCGGGCGTCGTGGACGCCGGGGGACAGGGACTGGTGACGGTGCTCGCAGCACTCGTCGAAGCGGTCTGCGGGCGGGCCCCCGAGCGCACCGGGGTGGCCGTGCCCGCCCTTCCGATGCCGGGCGACTGCGCGGCGGACGAGGCGGAAGGCGGGCCGGCCTTCGAGGTCATCTACCTGCTGGAGGCCACGGACGAGGCGGTGGACCGGCTGCGGACCCGGCTCGACCGGCTCGGCGACTCGCTCGTGGTGGTGGGCGGCGACGGGCTGTGGAACGTCCATGTACATGTCGACGACGCGGGTGCGGCCGTGGAGGCCGGGGTCGAGGCGGGGCGGCCGTACCGCATCCGGATCACCCACTTCGGCGCGGACCGGGTGCACCCCCACACCGAGCCCGTGCAGCGCGCGGTCGTCGTCGTGGTCCCCGGCGACGGGCTCCGCGGCCTGTGCAAGGAGGCCGGGGCCACGACGGTCCTGGCCCGCCCCGGGGAGCCGCCGGCCAGCGGCGAACTGGTCGACGCGATCCGGCGGGCGCACGCCCGCGAGGTGGTCCTGCTGCCCAATGACGCGGAGCTGCGCCACACCGCCGCTGCCGCCGCCGAACAGGCCCGCGCGGAGGGAGTCCGGGTCGCCCTGATCCCGACCAGGGCCGCCGTCCAGGGCATCGCCGCCCTCGCCGTCCACGAACCCGACCGCAGCTTCGACGAGGACGTGGTGGCGATGACCGCCGCCGCCGGTGCCACCCGCTACGCCGAACTCGCCGTCGCCGAACGGCAGTCCTGGACCATGGCGGGCATCTGCCAGGCCGGCGACATCCTGGGCCTGATCGACGGCGATGTCGCGGTCATCGGCGAGGACGTACCGCAGACCGCCCGCGACGTGCTGGACCGGATGCTGGCGGCAGGCGGCGAACTGGTCACCCTGGTCCTGGGCGAGGACGTCCCCGACAGCCTCGCGGACGCGCTGGAGGAGCACGTGCGCGAGGGCTATCTGGCGGTGGACACGGTGGTCTACCGGGGCGGCCCCCAGAGTGCTCCGCTGCTCATCGGGGTGGAGTAGCCAGGACGCCCCGGGCGCCGGTCCGCGTAACCCGGCAGCCGAACTCTTCCGACCAGGGATTCCCGGGTTCCCGGTGGTGCCCGCCGGACATCTGTCAGTGGTGTGGTGTGCAATGGATCGCGTGTCTGCGTTCGATGAACCCCTCAAGAAGCTGCTCGGCGGAGCCACCGCGAAGGTGATGGCCGAACACCTCGACCTGCACACGGTCGGTGATCTGCTCCACCACTACCCGCGCCGCTACGAGGAGCGCGGCCGGCTCACGGCGCTGACGGACCTCCCGCTGGACGAGCACGTGACGGTGGTCGCCCAGGTCGCCGACGCCCGTGTCCTGACGTTCAACAACGGCCGCGGCAAGCGCCTGGAAGTGACCCTCACCGACGGCAGCGGCCGCCTCCAGCTGGTCTTCTTCGGCCACGGCGTCCACAAGCCGCACAAGGAGTTGCTGCCCGGCCGGCGGGCGATGTTCGCGGGCAAGGTCTCCGTCTTCAACCGGAAGATGCAGCTCGCCCACCCCACGTACCAGCTGCTGGACGCCGAGTCCATCGACGGGGCCGAGGCCACGGAGGCGGTGGACGCCTTCGCCGGGCGGCTGCTGCCGATCTACCCGGCCTGCAAGCAGCTGGACTCGTGGCGGATCGCCAAGGCCGTCGACACGGTGCTGCCCAGCGCCCAGGAGGCCGTCGACCCACTGCCGCCGAGCCTGCGCGAGGGGCGCGGCTTCACCGCGCTCCCCGAGGCCCTGCTGAAGGTCCACCGCCCGCAGACCAAGGCGGACATCGCCCAGGCCAGGGACCGGCTGAAGTGGGACGAGGCCTTCGTCCTCCAGGTCGCGCTGGCCCGCCGCAGGTACGCCGACACCCAGCTCCCGGCCGTCGCCCGCAGAGCCGTGCCCGGCGGACTGCTCGACGCCTTCGACGCCAGGCTGCCCTTCACCCTCACCGACGGACAGCAGAAGGTCTCCAAGGAGATCTTCGACGACCTCGCCACCGAACACCCGATGCACCGGCTGCTCCAGGGCGAGGTCGGATCCGGCAAGACCATGGTCGCGCTGCGGGCCATGCTCGGGGTCGTCGACGCGGGCGGGCAGGCCGCCATGCTCGCGCCCACCGAGGTGCTCGCCCAGCAGCACCACCGTTCCATCACCGAGATGATGGGCGATCTGGCTGAGGGCGGAATGCTGGGCGGCTCCGAGCAGGGGACGAAGGTGGTGCTGCTCACCGGTTCGATGGGCGTCGCGGCCCGCCGCCAGGCCCTCCTCGACCTCGTCACCGGCGAGGCCGGGATCGTGATCGGCACCCATGCCCTGATCGAGGACAAGGTGCAGTTCCACGACCTGGGCCTGGTCGTCGTCGACGAACAGCACCGCTTCGGCGTGGAACAGCGCGACGCCCTGCGCTCCAAGGGGAAGCAGCCGCCGCATCTGCTGGTCATGACGGCCACCCCCATTCCCCGTACGGTCGCCATGACCGTCTTCGGCGACCTGGAGACCTCCGTACTCGACCAGCTCCCGGCCGGCCGCTCGCCGATCGCCAGCCATGTCGTCCCCGCCAAGGACAAGCCGCACTTCCTCAGCCGCGCCTGGGAAAGGGTGCGGGAGGAAGTGGAGAACGGACACCAGGCGTACGTGGTCTGCCCCCGCATCGGCGACGACGCCGACGACGAGGCGGGGAAGAAGGCGAAGAAGAAGGCGCCCGAGGAAGAGGGCGACAAGCGCCCGCCGCTCGCCGTGCTGGAGATCGCCGAACAGCTCGCCAAGGGCCCCCTGGCCGGTCTGCGCGTCGAAGTGCTGCACGGCAGGATGAATCCGGACGACAAGGACGACGTGATGCGCCGCTTCGCCGCGGGCGAGGCCGATGTCCTGGTCGCCACCACCGTCATCGAGGTCGGCGTCAACGTCCCCAACGCCACCGCCATGGTGATCATGGACGCCGACCGCTTCGGGGTCTCCCAGCTGCACCAGCTGCGCGGCCGGGTCGGCCGGGGCTCCGCCCCCGGACTCTGCCTGCTGGTCAGCGAGGCCCACGAGGCCAGTCCCGCCCGCGCCCGGCTCTCCGCCGTCGCCGCCACCCTCGACGGCTTCGAGCTCTCCCGGATCGACCTCGAACAGCGCCGCGAGGGCGATGTCCTCGGCCAGGCCCAGTCCGGGGTCCGCTCCTCGCTGCGGATGCTCACCGTCATCGACGATGAGGAGGTCATCGCCGCCGCACGGGAGGAGGCCGTCGCGATCGTCGCCGCCGACCCGGAGCTGGAACACCTGCCGGAGCTGCGGACCGCGCTGGACGCGCTGCTCGACAAGGATCGCGAGCAGTACCTCGACAAGGGCTGACCGGGTGCGCGGGCCCGACCGGCCACGACGCCATATCGTGGGTGGCACGGCGCCGGGGCACCCCGCGGGCCGCCCACGAACCGAGGACCAGACACCCATGACCCGCGTGATCGCCGGCTCGGCCGGCGGACGCCGCCTGGCCGTTCCGCCCGGCACCGGCACCCGCCCCACCTCCGACCGTGCGCGCG
This sequence comes from Streptomyces sp. NPDC002403, assembly GCF_053593015.1. Classification (NCBI taxonomy): domain Bacteria; kingdom Bacillati; phylum Actinomycetota; class Actinomycetes; order Kitasatosporales; family Streptomycetaceae; genus Streptomyces; species Streptomyces sp. NPDC002403. The sequence continues at coordinate 26,813 of NZ_JBSFBQ010000023.1, forward strand.
AGGGCCTCTTCTCCACCTGGGAAGCCCTCCTCGGCAGCCTGGAGGGCACCCGTATCGCCGATCTGTACGCGGGTTCCGGGGCCGTCGGCCTGGAGGCGCTCTCCCGGGGCGCGGTGCACGCCCTGCTCGTCGAGGCCGACCCCAAAGCCGTCCGCACCGTCCGGGACAACGTCCGCACGCTCGGCCTGCCCGGCGCCGAGGTCCGCACCGGCAAGGCCGAGCAGATCGTGACGGGACCGGCGCCGGCCCAGCCGTACGACGTGGTGTTCCTGGACCCGCCGTACGCCGTCACCGACGACGATCTTGGCGAGATACTGCTCACACTCCGTGCCCAGGGGTGGCTCACGGACGATGCCCTCGTCACCGTGGAACGGAGCACCAGAGGCGGAGATTTCGACTGGCCCGAGGGATTCGAAGCATTGCGGGCCCGTCGATACGGCGAAGGAACGCTTTGGTACGGTCGCGCCGCCTCTACGTGCGAAGACGCACGATGACCGCACCGGAGAGCGAGGGAACCAAGTTGCGCCGCGCCGTCTGTCCGGGGTCGTTCGACCCCATCACCAATGGACACCTCGACATCATTGGCCGCGCCTCGAAGCTGTACGACGTCGTACACGTCGCGGTGATGATCAACCAGTCCAAGAAGGGCCTGTTCACGGTCGACGAGCGGATCGACCTGATCCGCCAGGTCACCGCGGACTTCGGCAACGTCCAGGTCGAGTCCTTCCACGGCCTTCTGGTCGACTTCTGCAAGCAGCGCGACATCCCGGCGATCGTCAAGGGCCTGCGGGCCGTCAGCGACTTCGACTACGAGCTCCAGATGGCCCAGATGAACAACGGCCTCTCCGGCGTCGAGACGCTCTTCGTGCCGACCAATCCCACCTACAGCTTCCTGTCGTCCTCCCTGGTCAAGGAGGTCGCCACCTGGGGCGGCGACGTCTCCCACCTGCTCCCCCCGGTGGTCCACGAGGCCCTCAACGAGCGTCTCTCCGGGCGCTGAGCCACTGACGGACCGTCACCAGGTGTCGGACGGGCGCCGACTGGCCTTACAGTCGTCCCGTCCGTCTCCAATCGGCTGTAGAGAGTGGCGAGCACACGGTGGACGTGCAGAAGAAGCTCGACGAGATCGTCGAAGCGGTCGGGAACGCCCGGTCGATGCCCATGTCGGCTTCGTGCGTGGTCAACCGCGCCGAGCTGCTCGCGCTGCTCGAAGAGGTGCGTGAGGCCCTGCCCGGCTCGCTCGCCCACGCCCAGGAGCTCATCGGCGGCCAGGAGCAGCTGGCCGAACAGGCCCGCCAGGAGGCCGAGCGGATCATCGGGGCCGCCCGCGCCGAACGCACCTCGCTGATCGCCGACACCGAGATCGCCCGGCAGTCCCGCAGCGAGGCCGACCGCATCCTCGACGAGGCCCGCCGCGAGGCCGCCGAGGTCCGCGCCGAGGCCGACGAGTACGTGGACAGCAAGCTGGCCAACTTCGAGGTCGTCCTCACCAAGACGATCGGTTCCGTCGATCGGGGCCGCGAGAAGCTCCTCGGCCGCGGTCAGCCCTTCGACGAGCAGGGTTACGAGGACCCCGACTTCGCCGAGGCCCCCGAGCGCAGCACCGACCCGGCCACCCTCCAGCGCCGGGCGGACGAGTACGTCGACACCAAGCTGGGCGCCTTCGAGGCCGTGCTCGCCAAGACCCTGGAGGCGGTCGGCCGCGGCCGGCAGAAGCTGCACGGTCGGATCCCCACCGACGACCTCGGCGCGCACGTGGCCGCCCAGGACGCGGCGGGCGACCAGGGGCGCATCAGCGACGAGGACCACTGGGCCGGCCTGGCCGAGCTCGCCACCCCGGCGCCGCAGCCGGTGCACCAGCAGGTCCAGCCGCAGTTCCCCGCCCAGACGCAGCCCGGCTACGCGGAGACCTACGCCTACCAGGACCAGCCGCAGCAGGACGTCTACGGATACCAGCAGCAGCCTGACCCGTACGCCGCGGCCTATCAGCAGCAGGGCTACGACCAGGGCCAGGCCCAGGCCCAGGTCCCGGTACAGGGGTACGACGGCTGGCACCAGCAGCAGCCGCAGCAGGCCCTCCAGCAGCAGGGCGAGAGCGCCCTCGACGAGACCAGCCTGTTCGACACCAGCATGATCGACCTGGACCAGCTCCGCCGGTACGAACAGGAACACTGACCGGACGGGGCCGGGCCCGGGTCCGGGCGGCCCCGATCGCCCGGATTGGGAGCTGGGCGGCGCGTCCAGTATCCTGGCTCCTCGGTCGCGCGTATGTCCGCGATCCCGGCTGCCCGTTTCGAATCCGAATCCGGTCGGCCCTCCCCGCGATGTGCGTTGCACATGATTTCGAAAGCAGGAAAAGCCCTGAACGGCCACCTCGACCACCGAAACCCCCTCGTGTTCGATACGCACGAGCTGGGCCGGCGTCCCGGTGCCCTCCAGCGGCTCTCCCGCACGGTGGACGCACCTGGTCCGCCGGCTGTCCTCGGCATCGAAGGGGTCATCGGTGTGCCGGAAGGCGCACCCGTGGAGCTGGACCTCCGTCTCGAGTCGGTCATGGAAGGGGTGCTTGTCACAGGCACCGCCCGTGCGTCGGCCGAGGGGGAGTGCGTAAGGTGTCTGGAGCCGCTGCGCCTAGAGGTTGCGGCGGACTTCCAGGAGATGTTCTCGTACCCTGACGCCGATGACCGGGGCCGCAGCAGCAAGGCGGAGCCGGCCGACGACGTTGAGGACGACGAGGACAGGCTCTTCATCGAGGACGGCCTGTTCGACCTCGAACCAGTGCTGCGTGATGCGGTGGTGCTCGCACTGCCGATGCAGCCGGTGTGCCGGGAGTCCTGTGCCGGTCTGTGTTCCGAATGCGGAATCAGGCTGGACGAGAACCCCGGTCATCACCACGATGCCGTCGACATCCGTTGGGCGGCATTGCAAGGACTCGCCGACACCGTTCAGGACGGCGAGAAGGACAACATGGGCGGCGCCGAAGCGGGCGTCGACGAGAAGCAGGAGAAGTAGCCGTGGCTGTTCCGAAGCGGAAGATGTCGCGCAGCAACACGCGCCACCGCCGGTCGCAGTGGAAGGCTGCGGTCCCCACCCTGGTTTCGTGCGAGCGTTGCCAGGAGCCGAAGCTGCAGCACATCGCGTGCCCCAGCTGCGGCACGTACAACAAGCGCCAGGTCCTCGAGGTCTGAGCGGCTGGTGAGAGGCCCGATGTCTGAGTTGTCCAACGCCAAGAAGAAGGCAGACAACGTCAACACAGCCTCGTCCCACACGCTTCTGGAAGGGCGGCTCGGGTATCAACTCGAGACCGCCCTTCTGGTGCGCGCGCTGACCCACCGTTCGTACGCGTACGAGAACGGCGGTCTGCCCACCAACGAGCGGCTCGAATTCCTCGGGGACTCGGTGCTCGGCCTGGTGGTCACGGACACGCTGTACCGCACCCACCCCGACCTGCCCGAAGGCCAGCTGGCCAAGTTGCGGGCCGCGGTGGTCAACTCGCGTGCGCTTGCGGAAGTGGGCCGCGGCCTCGAACTCGGCTCCTTCATCCGGCTCGGCCGGGGTGAAGAGGGCACGGGAGGCCGGGACAAGGCGTCCATCCTCGCCGACACCCTTGAAGCGGTGATCGGCGCGGTCTATCTCGACCAGGGCCTCGGCGCGGCCTCGGAGCTGGTCCACCGGCTCTTCGACCCGCTGATCGACAGGTCCTCGAACCTCGGTGCCGGCCTGGACTGGAAGACCAGCCTCCAGGAACTCACCGCCGGCGAGAGCCTCGGCGTCCCCGAGTACATCGTCACGGAGACCGGCCCGGACCACGAGAAGACCTTTACTGCTGCTGCTCGCGTCGGTGGTGTCTCGTACGGCACCGGCACCGGTCGTAGCAAGAAGGAAGCGGAGCAGCAGGCGGCGGAGTCCGCCTGGCGCGAGATCAGCGCCGCCGCGGAGGAACGGGCGGCGGCGGCGAAGGCCGCTGCCGATGGAGGGGTCGCCGACACCCCTGCAGGCCCGTCGCCGTCCACGGACGCGACTCCGGCCTGACCCCTCGAACCCCCCGGCGCCCCCGCGCGCCGGGGGGTTCGTCCTGCCCGAAAACGTACCCTTTTCTCAGATCGTCCCTTCAGGAGCGACACCGTGCCCGAGCTGCCCGAGGTCGAAGTCGTACGACGTGGTCTGGAACGCTGGGTCACCGGCCGGACGGTCGGCGATGTCCAGGTCCTGCACCCGCGTGCCGTCCGCCGCCATCTCGCCGGTGGCGTGGACTTCGCGGCCCGGCTCGGCGGCGCCCGCTTCGGTACGGCGATGCGCCGGGGCAAGTACCTCTGGGTGCCGCTGGACGACGCGGCCAGCTCGCTCCTGGGCCATCTCGGCATGAGCGGCCAGCTGCTCGTGCAGCCGCAGGACGCACCCGACGAGAAGCATCTGCGCATCCGGATCCGCTTCGACGACTCCCTGGGCACCGAGCTGCGCTTCGTCGACCAGCGGACCTTCGGCGGGCTCTCGCTCCACGAGAACACCCCCGACGGGCTGCCCGACACCATCGCGCACATCGCCCGCGACCCCCTGGACCCGGCGTTCGACGACGACGCGTTCCACGCGGCCCTGCGCCTGCGCCGTACGACCGTCAAGCGGGCCCTGCTCGACCAGTCGCTGATCAGCGGCGTCGGCAACATCTACGCGGACGAGGCGCTCTGGCGCAGCAGACTGCACTACGACCGGCCGACCGCGACCCTCACCCGCCCCAGGTCGGCCGAACTGCTCGGCCACGTCCGCGACGTGATGAGCGCGGCGCTCGACCAGGGCGGCACCAGCTTCGACAGCCTCTACGTCAATGTGAACGGCGAGTCCGGCTACTTCGACCGCTCGCTCGACGCCTACGGACGCGAGGACGAGCCCTGCCACCGCTGCGGTACGCCGATGCGCCGCCGCCCCTGGATGAACCGCTCCAGCTACTTCTGCCCGCGCTGCCAGCGGCCGCCGCGCGTGACCGCCTAGGACGTGGGGTGCGTCCCGTCGTAGTGTTCGCGGGCCCGGAGCACCTCGGGCATCCGGCCCTCGACGAGCTGGATCAGCGCGAGCAGCCGCTCGGCCACCTGCCGGCCCAGGGGCGTCGGCTCGTAGTCGACGCGCGGTGGATTGGTGGGCTGTGCCTCGCGGAGGACCAGGCCGTCCCGTTCCAGGGCGTGGAGTGTCTGGGAGAGCATCTTCTCGCTCACCCCGTCGACCCGGCGGCGGAACTCGTTGAAGCGGAAACCGCCTTCGTACAGCGCGCCCGGCGTCAGGCTGCCCCAGCGTCCGGTGACATGCTCCAGCGTGCCGCGTGAGGGGCACCGTCTGGAGAACACATCGAAGGCGAGTTCGTCCAGACGGGTGTTCTCGTCCATACCCGGCAGCGTACGCCCGCACAGCGCTCACCGCCGGAACGCGCTTTCTCCGGGTGAGCGCTGTGCGGGGTGTGGATCAGAAGCCGAAGTCCTGGGTCCACCAGGGGCCGCCGGAGCCGTAGTGGACACCGACGCCGAGCGTCTTGTAGTCGCAGTTGAGAATGTTCGCCCGGTGGCCGTCGCTGTTCATCCAGGAATCCATCACGGCCCGTGCGTCGGCCTGGCCGCGCGCTATGTTCTCGGCGGCGAGGCCCCGCACACCGGCCTTCGAAGCGCGGTCCCAGGGGGTCCGGCCGTCGGGGTCGGTGTGGTCGAAGAAGCCGCGGGCGGCCATGTCCTCGCTGAAGTCCTGGGCGAGCGAGGCGAGCGAGGCCCTGGCGGTCAGCGGGCTGCAGCCGACCTTGGCGCGCTCCTGGTTGACCAGTGCCAGTACGGCGGACTGGGCGGAGGCCGCGGTCGGGGACGGGGCCGCGGCACTGCGGGTGGCGGGCGCGGAGGTCCTCGGCGCGGCCGACGACCGCTCTGCGGCGGGGGCGGTGGTCTTCCCGCTCCCGGCATCGGCGGACTGCGACGGCGCCGACGAGGACGGCTCCGCCCGCTCGGACGGCCCGGACTTCTTCGAAGGGGACGCGGCGGATCCGGCGGGGGACCCCGCCTTCGCCGGGCCCTCGGCCCGGCCGGTGCCGCGGCCGGCCGCGGCGGACGCGGTGGAGCGGTCGGCCGCGGCGGTGCCCGCGCCGCCCTGGGTCAGCGGATCGGGGGCGCCCTCGGACCGCACCCGGTCGGCGCCGCCGCCCAGGCCGTAGCCGTCGCCACCGGGCACCAGGCCGGAGGCCACCGCCACGGCACCCACGGCAAGGGCCGCGGAGACGCCGATCAGTCCCGTACGGACAGGTGCCCCGGAGCGCTTCCCGCGGTGCCCGCGCCGGTCGCGGCCCGCGCCCTCCGCCGCGTGGTCCTCAGCGGCCGGAGCCGCGGCGGAGCGTCGATGGCGTCCCATCTGCTGAGCCCTTCGGAGGTCTGGACGCCGCACCCGGCGTCAACACGCCTCACCCGTTCGAGTGAGTTCATTGGGTCGGGACTGTACGCCATGCCCCAAGGGAGGGACGTGCTCCGAGAGCAATGGGCCGGTTAGCGTTCGGGCATGAACGAAGACGTACGACTCACCGCATGGGTACGCGGCCGAGTGCAGCAAGTGGGGTTCCGCTGGTTCACCAGGGCGAACGCCCTGGAGATCGGTGGTCTCACCGGTTTCGCCCTGAACCTCGACGACGGCAGGGTGCAGGTCGTCGCCGAGGGGCGACGTGAGAATTGCCACCGCCTGCTGGACTGGCTGCGCTCGGACGACACACCCGGACGCGTGGACGGAGTCACTGAGATATGGGACACCCCGCGCGGCGGTTACGAGGGCTTCGCGATCCGCTGAGCCGGGCCCGGTCCGGGGGTGCGGAGCGGGCCGTGTTCGGACCGTGTTCGAAGCGCTGCTGGGGGTTGCCGGGCCGGGCGCTCATCCGCGTACACATGAAATGACCTGCGGAATGACCGGGTGGTTGCCAAGATTCGGTTGGCGTGCCAGGCTGCGGCAGTAAGGATGATCTCCACGCCCCGCAGGGCCCCGCAGGAGAGTCGCGCCGCATGATCGACGAAGCCGCGCGCCCCCGGGCCGCCCGCCTCTACAGGGTGTGATCGTGTTGACCGTCAAAGTTTTTGGTGAGACGCTGAAATCCCCGCGCACCTTAGCTGTTTGGCAGAGCTGTTTGGCAGCAGAACAGCAGTGACGACAGAGCACTGCCGAGCACCGCGGGTGCGAATCCCTCACGACCCACACCGCATCGGTCGGTCACTCAGTGTGGAGGACCATCCATCATGGCAAAGGCGCTTCTCGGTTACGTCGGCGGTTCCGACCCGCGACTCCTCGCCGAGATGCGACGGCTCCAGCAGCGCGTCCAGGACCTCGAATCCGAGCTCGTACGGATCCAGGACGAGAACGACGCGCTGAATGCCGCCGCCCAGCACCAAGAGTCGCTGCTCGACAGCATCGACATCGACGTACCTCAGGCGGAGCCGGCGCTGACCTGACCGAGGGCCCCCAGGGGCCGGTCGGGCCGTACGCGTCAGCCGTCCGAGTTCATCACCCGGATCGTCGCCGGATCATTGAAGATCACTGCTCTTGATCTGTCACCTTCGTGACATGTCCTTGATCCGTCATGCCCAGTTGCACCAGCACCACCGCACGTAACACCGCACAAGATTTACAAGGGGCGCTTCGGCGTCCCTTCTTTCTTTTCCCCTCCGGTCCATTTCCGCCCGGACCTGTGCGGCAGCCGCCCCCGGCGTGCACCCCTTCCCTTAACGTCTGATGTGCCCTGCACCTTCATCAGTGAAACCGAGAGCGAAAGGTAGAGTCCGGCGGCGTGCACCTCAAGGCCCTGACCCTGCGTGGTTTCAAATCGTTCGCCTCCGCCACGACGCTGCGGTTCGAACCCGGCATCACCTGTGTCGTCGGCCCCAATGGGTCAGGCAAGTCCAATGTGGTGGATGCGCTCTCCTGGGTCATGGGGGAACAGGGCGCCAAATCCCTGCGCGGCGGCAAGATGGAAGACGTGATCTTCGCCGGCACCACCGGCAGGCCCCCGCTCGGACGGGCCGAAGTATCGCTGACCATCGACAATTCCGACGGCGCACTGCCCATCGAGTACGCCGAAGTGACGATCACTCGGATCATGTTCCGCAATGGCGGCAGCGAGTACCAGATCAATGGCGACACCTGCCGGCTCCTGGACATCCAGGAACTCCTCTCGGACTCCGGCATCGGCCGCGAGATGCATGTCATCGTCGGTCAGGGCCAGCTGGACTCCGTCCTCCATGCCGATCCGATGGGCCGGCGCGCGTTCATCGAGGAAGCCGCCGGCGTGCTCAAGCACCGCAAGCGGAAGGAGAAGGCGCTGCGGAAGCTGGACGCGATGGGGGCCAACCTCGCCCGCGTCCAGGACCTCACCGACGAGCTGCGGCGGCAGCTGAAGCCGCTCGGCCGGCAGGCGGCCGTGGCGCGCCGGGCCGCCGTGATCCAGGCCGATCTGCGCGACGCCAGGCTGCGGCTGCTCGCCGACGACCTGGTGCGGCTGCGCACGGCGCTGCGCAGCGAGATCGCCGACGAAGCGGCGCTCAAGCGGCGCCGGGAGGCCGCGGAGGCGGAACTCAAGGCGGCCCTGGCCCGCGAGACGGAGCTGGAGGACGTGGTACGGCGGCTGGCACCGCGGCTCCAGCGGGCCCAGCAGACCTGGTACGAGCTGTCCCAGCTGGCCGAGCGGGTGCGCGGCACGATCTCGCTGGCCGACGCCCGGGTGAAGAGCGCCTCCGCCGCTCCGGAGGAGGAGCGGCGCGGCACGGGATTCCGGGACCCCGAAAGCATGGAGCGGGAGGCGGCCCGGATCCGTGAGCAGGAGGCGGAGCTGGCCGCCGCGCTGACGGCCGCGGAGCACGCCCTGGAGGACACCGCCGCCCACCGCAGCGACCTGGAAAGGGAGTTGGCGGCCGAGGAACGCAGGCTCAAGGATGCCGCCCGCGCCATCGCGGACCGCCGCGAAGGGCTCGCCCGGCTCAGCGGGCAGGTCAACGCGGCCCGCAGCCGGGCCGGTTCGGCGCAGGCCGAGATCGACCGGCTGGCCGCTTCCCGGGACGAGGCGCGGGAGCGGGCGGTCGCCGCCCAGGAGGAGTACGAGCAGCTCAAGGCCGAGGTCGAGGGTCTGGATGCCGGGGATCAGGAGCTCGGCGAGCGGCACGAGGCCGCCAGGGCGGAGCTCGCGGAGGCGGAGGCGGCGCTCTCCGCGGCCCGGGAGGCGGCCACCGCCGCGGAACGGAAGCGGGCGGCGGTCGCGGCCCGCCACGAGGCGCTGGCCCTCGGTCTGCGCCGCAAGGACGGCACGGGCGCGCTGCTGGGGGCGGGGGACCGGCTGTCCGGCCTGGTCGGCCCGGCCGCGGAACTCCTGACGGTGGCGCCCGGGCACGAGGTGGCGGTGGCGGCGGCACTGGGCGCGGCGGCGGACGCGGTCGCGGTGACGGACCCGGCCACGGCGGCGGAGGCGATCCGGCTGCTGCGCAAGCAGGACGCGGGGCGGGCGGCGCTGCTGCTGGGCGCGGTGCGGCGTGCCGAGGTCCCCGGGCAGGAGGGGGCCGATGATGCCGTTGGCGGTGCCGGTGCCGGGGGGCCGCGCGCCGTGGCCGATCTCGTCCGCGGGCCCGTCGAACTGATGGACGCCGTACGCAGGCTGGTGCGGGACATGGTGGTCGTCGGCACGCTGGAGGACGCCGAGGACCTCGTCGCCGTACACCCGGAGCTGACGGCCGTGACCGCCGAGGGGGACATCCTCTCGGCCCACTTCGCGCACGGCGGTTCCGCCGGGGCGCCGAGCCTCCTCGAAGTGCAGGCCTCCGTCGACGAGGCCGCCGCCCAGTTGGAGGAACTGGCCGTGCGGTGCGCCGGGTTGACCGAGGAGCAACGGCTCGCGGGGGAGCGGCGCCGGGCCGCGGCCGGGCTGGTCGAGGAGCTGGGGGAGCGGCGCCGGGCGGCCGAGCGGGAGAAGTCCGGGGTGTCCCAGCAGCTGGGGCGGCTGGCCGGGCAGGCCCGTGGCGCGGCCGGTGAGGCCGAGCGGATGGCGGCGTCGGCCGCCCGCGCCCAGGAGGCCCTCGAACGCGCGACCGAGGAGGCCGAGGAGCTGGCCGAGCGGCTGCTGGTCGCCGAGGAGACGCCGGTCGAGGAGGAGCCGGACACCTCCGTGCGCGACCGGCTCGCCGCCGACGGTGCCAACGCCCGCCAGACCGAGATGGAGGCCCGGCTCCAGGCGCGTACCCACGAGGAGCGGGTCAAGGCGCTGGCGGGCCGGGCCGACTCCCTCGACCGGGGCGCCCGCGCCGAACGGGAGGCCCGCGCCCGCGCCGAGCGGCGCCGGGCCCGGCTGCGCCACGAGGTGGCGGTGGCCTCCGCCGTCGCGTCCGGGGCCCGTCAGCTGCTCGCGCACGTCGAGGTGTCCGTCGTACGGGCCGAGCGGGAGCGGGGGGCGGCCGAGGCGGCGAAGGCGGAGCGGGAGCGGGGGCTGGCGGCCGAGCGCGGCCGGGGCCGCGAGCTCAAGGGCGAGCTGGACAAGCTCACCGACTCCGTCCACCGCGGCGAGGTGCTCGGTGCCGAGAAGCGGCTGCGGATAGAGCAGCTGGAGGCGAAGGCCCTGGAGGAGCTGGGTGTCGAGCCGGCCGGGCTGGCCGCCGAGTACGGCCCCGACCAGCTCGTACCGCCGTCGCCCGCCGCGGAGGGCGAGGAGCTGCCGCAGGACCCGGACCATCCGCGCAACCGGCCGAAGCCGTTCGTCAGGGCCGAGCAGGAGAAGCGGCTGAAGTCGGCCGAACGGGCGTATCAGCAACTCGGGAAGGTGAATCCGCTCGCCCTGGAGGAGTTCTCGGCGCTGGAGGAGCGGCACAAGTTCCTCTCCGAGCAGCTGGAGGACCTGAAGAAGACCCGGGCCCACCTGATACAGGTCATCAAGGAGGTCGACGAGCGGGTCGAGCAGGTGTTCACGGAGGCGTACCGGGACACGGCCCGTGAGTTCGAGGGCGTCTTCTCGCGGCTCTTCCCGGGCGGCGAGGGCCGGCTCGTCCTGACCGACCCGGACAACATGCTCGCGACCGGTGTGGACGTGGAGGCGAGGCCGCCGGGCAAGAAGGTCAAGCGGCTCTCGCTGCTGTCCGGCGGCGAACGCTCGCTCACGGCGGTGGCGTTGCTGGTCTCCATCTTCAAGGCCCGGCCGAGCCCCTTCTATGTGATGGACGAGGTCGAGGCGGCGCTCGACGACACCAATCTGCAGCGGCTGATCCGGATCATGGAGGAGCTCCAGGAGAGCTCCCAGCTGATCGTGATCACACATCAGAAGCGGACGATGGAGGTCGCCGACGCGCTCTACGGCGTATCGATGCAGGGCGACGGAGTCTCGAAGGTCATCAGCCAGCGCCTGCGCTGAAGCCTTTGCGCCACTTGCAAGGCTTCGACGCGCTCTCCGGATATCCCTCGACAGGTCTGTACATGGTTTCGAATATCCGCTTCGGAACAAGGGTGAATGATCTCTTCGGCGTCGGTTTTACCTTCAAGTGGTGGCCGTGGGGAAGTTATGCGCCACTTGGAAGAGTTCGCCCCACACCTGACGACGCGGCCAGGCATCAGGAGCTCATGTGACCAGCACATCGCAGGGACCGGCATCCGGAGCCCGAGCGGCGCACCCGGACCACCTCGGCCATGTCATCTTCATCACCGCGGCCGCCGCCATGGGCGGCTTCCTTTTCGGCTACGACAGCTCCGTCATCAACGGCGCCGTTGAGGCGATCCGCAGCCGCTACGACATCGGCTCGGGAACGCTCGCCCAGGTGATCGCCATCGCCCTGATCGGCTGTGCCATCGGCGCGGCCACCGCGGGGCGCATCGCCGACCGCATCGGCCGTATCCGCTGCATGCAGATCGCCTCCGTGCTCTTCACCATCAGCGCCGTCGGCTCCGCGCTCCCGTTCGCGCTCTGGGACCTGGCGATGTGGCGCATCATCGGCGGCTTCGCCATCGGCATGGCCTCGGTGATCGGCCCGGCGTACATCGCGGAGGTCTCGCCGCCCGCCTACCGCGGCCGGCTCGGCTCCTTCCAGCAGGCGGCGATCGTCGTCGGCATCGCCATCTCCCAGCTGGTCAACTACGGCATCCTGCAGCTCGCCGACGGCGACCAGCGCGGAAAGGTCGGCGGCCTCGAAGCCTGGCAGTGGATGCTCGGCGTGATGGTCGTCCCCGCCGTCCTCTACGGGCTCCTGTCCTTCGCCATCCCCGAGTCGCCGCGGTTCCTGATCTCGGTCGGCAAGAAGGACCGGGCGCGGAAGATCCTGGAGGAGGTCGAGGGCAGAAGCGTCGACCTCGATGCCCGGGTGACCGAGATCGAGACCGCGATGCACCGCGAGCACAAGTCCAGGTTCACGGACCTGCTCGGCGGCCGCGTCGGTTTCCTGCCGATCGTCTGGGTCGGTATCGGGCTGTCCGTCTTCCAGCAACTCGTCGGCATCAACGTGGCGTTCTACTACTCGGCGACGCTCTGGCAGTCCGTCGGCATCGACCCGACCGCCTCGTTCTTCTGGTCGTTCACCACGTCCATCATCAACATCATCGGCACCGTCATCGCGATGGTCCTGGTGGACCGGGTGGGCCGCAAGCCGCTCGCCCTGGCGGGCTCCACCGGTATGGCCATCGCCCTCGCCTTCGAGGCCTGGGCCTTCTCCGCCGATCTGGTGGACGGCAAACTCCCCAGCGCCCAGGGCGTCGTGGCGCTCGTCGCGGCCCATGTGTTCGTGCTCTTCTTCGCGCTGTCGTGGGGTGTCGTCGTCTGGGTCTTCCTCGGTGAGATGTTCCCCAACAAGATCCGCGCCGCCGCGCTCGGCGTCGCCGCGTCCGCGCAGTGGCTCGCCAACTGGGCGATCACCGCGAGCTTCCCGAGCCTGTCCGACTGGAACCTGTCGGGCACGTACATCATCTACGCGTGCTTCGCCACGCTCTCGATCCCCTTCGTGCTCAAGTTCGTGAAGGAGACCAAGGGCAAGGCGCTGGAGGAGATGGGTTAGGGCCCGCCCGGGGGCGCATCCGGTGCGACCGCCTCGCAGAACAGCCGCAGACTGCGCCACCCCTCCTCGACCGGCATCCCGCCGCACAGCGGATGCAGCACCAGGCTGTCCAGCTCCGAGGCCGCCGCCGCGCACTCCTCGGGGGTGACGACCCGGTAGACCCCCTCGGCCCGCAGTTCCGGCACCGTCGTCGCCGCCGAACGCACCGCGGAGCGGATGTCCTTGGACTGCCAGGACGCGTAGGTGCGCGCCTCGTGCAGGAAGTACTCGCCGTACTCCGCCCAGGTGCGGTCCGGGTCCTGCGACACGTGCAGCAGCGGTGTCTCGGCCGCGGGCATCATGCAGAAGCCGTCCGTCCCGAACTCGGCACGCCGCTCCTGGTAGTACGCCTCCAGCTCCGGCAGATGCGCGCTCGGGAAGAACGGCAGCCCGAACCGGGCCGCCCGCCGCGCCGCCGCCCGCGAACTGCCGCCCACCAGCAGCAGCGGGTGGGGCCGGGTGTACGGGCGCGGCGTGATGCGCACCGTACGGCCCCGGTACGGGAACGGCTCGCCGGTCCACGCCTGCAGCAGCGTCTCCAGGAGCTCGTCCTGGAGCCTGCCGCGCCGGCCCCACTCGACGCCCGCCTGCTCGTACTCCTCGGGCCGGTAGCCGATCCCCGCCACCGTCACCAGCCGGCCCGCGCTCAGCAGGTCCAGGACCGCGATGTCCTCGGCCAGCCGCAGCGGGTCGTGCAGCGGGCCGATGATCGCCGAGACGGTGACCGCGATCCGGCGGGTGGCGCCGAAGACCGAGCCGGCGAAGACGAAGGGGGAGGGCAGCCAGGAGTTGGCGGCGCCGTGGTGCTCCTCGGTCTGCACGGTGTCGATGCCGTGCCCGTCGGCGTACGCGGCCATCTCCAGCGCGGCACGGTAGCGGGCCGAGAGCGGCTCGGGGGTGGCGTCGGGATCGACGAGGTTGAACCGGACCACTGTGAAGGCCATGAGACTTGTCCCCTTCGTCGGGCGGACTCGGCGGGCGGGACATTAGCTGACGCGGCGTCAGAAGTGTAGGGGTGCGTCCGCGCCGGGCTGGCCGCCGTCGCCCCGGGCCCGTCCGGCGGGACGTGGCAGGACCGCGTACAGGGTGGCGGAGACCGCGATCGTGGCCGCCCAGCCCAGCCCGTGGCGCCCGGTCCAGGTGGTGGCGAGCGGCCCGGCGAACCACCGCACCCCGGTGAAGAGCAGACCCGTCGCCAGGCCCGCGGCCCACGCGGCCACGGCCGGCACGGCGAAGCCCCCCGTGTACCAGTAGGCACTGGCCGGTGTGGTGTCCAGGAGCGCCGCCGGATCGTAGGTGCGGCCGCGCAGCAGATCCACCGCGAAGACCCCGATCCAGGCGGAGAACGTCACGGCGAGAAGGGTCAGGAAGGAGATGAAGGAATCCAGGAAACCCGTGGCCGTGAGCATCAGCGACGCCGCCAGGAACAGGCTGATGACGGCATTCACGCCGACCGCCCAGGTGCGGGGGATCGAGAATCCCAGCGTCTGCGCGGTAAAGCCGGCCGAGTACATCGACATCGCGTTGATCAGCACCATGCCGGCCACGACGAGCAGCAGATACGGCACCAGGAGCCAGTCGGGCAGCAGGGGGCCGATGAACGCGACCGGGTCGCGGGTGACGGCCAGACCCGGTTCGGCGACCGCCATCACGGCCCCCATCAGCACCATCGGTACGTACGCGACCCCGGCGCCGCCCACGATCGCCCCGGCCATCGCCCGGCCGGACGCGTCGCGCGGCAGATAGCGGGCGAAGTCGGGGCCCGACGGGGCCCAGCTGATGCCGCCCGCCGCGAGCGTACCCACCCCGGCGATCATCAGCGCCGGAGGTCCGGCGGGCCTGCTCAGCACGGACCGCCAGTCGGTCGCCCCGATCAGATGGACCAGCACCAGCACGCTGACACCGCCGAAGAGGTACGCCGACCAGGTGCCGCACACCCGCAGTGCCCCCGCGCCCAGCCCCGACAGCAGCCAGCTGCATCCCACGAAGGCGAGCAGGGTCACCAGGGTCGGGCGGAGGCCGGCCGTGACGCCGAAGAGCAGATTCAGCACGGCGAGCACCGCGTAGGTGCCGGTGACCGCGTTCACGGTCTCCCAGCCCCAGCGGGCGACCCAGGTCAGCGCGCCCGGCAGCAGATTGCCGCGCTGTCCGAAGACGGCCCGGGAGAGTGCCATACCGGGTGCCCCGCCCCGGCTGCCCGCGATCGAGACCAGTCCGACCAGCCCGAATCCGATGACCGAGGCGAGGACCGCGACCGCCAGCACCTGCCAGAGATTCAGCCCGTTGAAGACGACGAGCCCGGCGCCGATGGTGAGGAGGAGCACGGTCAGGTTCGCACCGACCCAGGTGGGGAAGAGGGTCCGGACCCGGCCGGTGCGCTCGTTGTCGGGGACGGGCTCCAGGCCGCGAGTCTCCACGGGCAGGATCGTACCTTTACCCCCAAAGGGTGCATAACGCTCATGGGGATGTTCGGGGGATCCTTCGGGGCGGTCCCCCCGGGCGGACGTGACTGATACTGGGTGGGTTATGGAATTCGTCATCCTTGCTGTAGTCATCGCCCTGGTCGCGGTCGGCGTGATCAGCGGGCTCGTGGTCAGCAGCCGCAAGAAGAAGCAGCTGCCCCCGGCACCGTCGAGCACGCCGACCATCACTCCTCCCGCCGAGCCCCATGTCGGCGAGGAAGCCGAGACGCCGCGCGAGGAACCGCGCCGCACCATCGAGGAGGCCGGCCCGCCCGAGGCCGAGGCTCCCGCCGAGGAGGCCCCCGAGGCCGTCGAGCCGGAGGAGGCCGCCGCCCCCGCCCTGGAGGTGCCCGAGCCCACCGCCGGCCGTCTGGTGCGGCTGCGCGCCCGGCTCGCCCGCTCGCAGAACTCCCTCGGCAAGGGGCTGCTCACCCTCCTGTCCCGTGACAACCTCGACGAGGACACCTGGGAGGAGATCGAGGACACCCTCCTCACCGCCGATGTCGGCGTCGCGCCCACCCAGGAACTGGTGGAGCGGCTCCGCGAGCGCGTCCGCGTGCTCGGCACCCGTACCCCCGAAGGGCTGCGCGCGCTGCTGCGCGAGGAGCTCCTCACCCTGCTCGGCACCGACTTCGACCGCGCGGTCAAGACGGAGAGCGGCCTCGACACCCCCGGCGTCGTGATGGTCGTCGGCGTCAACGGCACCGGAAAGACCACCACCACCGGCAAGCTGGCCCGGGTGCTCGTCGCCGACGGCCGCAGCGTCGTGCTCGGCGCGGCCGACACCTTCCGGGCGGCCGCCGCCGACCAGCTCCAGACCTGGGGCGAGCGGGTCGGTGCCCGCACCGTGCGCGGCCCCGAGGGCGGCGACCCCGCGTCGATCGCCTTCGACGCGGTGAAGGAAGGCATCGCCGAGGGCGCCGACGTGGTCCTCATCGACACCGCCGGACGGCTGCACACCAAGACCGGGCTGATGGACGAGCTCGGCAAGGTCAAGCGGGTCGTCGAGAAGCACGGACCACTCGACGAGGTCCTGCTGGTCCTCGACGCCACGACCGGGCAGAACGGTCTGGTGCAGGCCCGGGTGTTCGCCGAGGTCGTGGACATCACCGGCATCGTGCTCACCAAGCTGGACGGCACCGCCAAGGGCGGCATCGTCGTCGCCGTCCAGCGTGAACTGGGCGTGCCGGTGAAGCTGGTCGGACTCGGCGAGGGCCCGGACGACCTGGCCCCCTTCGAGCCGGAGGCGTTCGTGGACGCCCTGATCGGCGACTGACACTCCGCGCCGCACCTGAGGAGCCCGACCGCATGACGCAAGCAGCGGTCGGGCTCTTCGGCGTTACGGGACGGGCTCGGGCGTCGGCGCGCTCAGCCGCACAGCGGTGCGCGGTGGCAGCTGTACGCCAGCGTGCCGAGCAGCAGCCGGGCCTCCGGCGGCGCGGCCGCCGTGTCCAGCACCGGCGGACGCAGCCAGCGGACCGGTCCCAGGCCGCCCTCGTCGGACGGCGGGGCGGTGATGTGGCAGCCGGGCCCCAGTGCCCGCAGGTCCAGCCCCGCGTCGTCCCAGCCCATCCGGTACAGCAGTTGCGGGAGCTCGGCGGCGGCCCCCGGGGCGACGAAGAACTGCGCCCGCCCGGCCGGGGTCACCGCGACCGGGCCGAGCGGCAGCCCCATCCGCTCCATCCGCACCAGGGCCCGGCGCCCTGCCGCCTCGGGGACATCGAGGACGTCGAAGGTGCGGCCCACCGGCAGCAGCATCGAGGCGCCCGGCACCCGGGCCCATGTGCCGGCCGCCGTGTCGAGCGTGGCGCCCGCGGGGACCTCGGGGGCGAAGTCCAGCGGATGGGCGCCGGGGGAGGGGCAGTCCGCCCGGCCGCACGAGCAGCGGCCGGCCGCGGCCCGCGCCCCCGGCGCGACGGCCCAGCCCCACAGTCCCGTGTACTCGGCCACTGCCGTGCACTCGGCCGCACGGCCGCGGCGCCGTGAGCCGGTGCGCATCTCGCGGATGCCGCCGATCGTGAAGCCCATGCCCCCTCCAACGGGTCCGACGTGCCGGTGGTTACGACGAGGGCTTGAGTCGTGACGCTCCGTCGTCGCAGGCGATCCGGAGTGCGCCGGTGACAATCGGGGTCGTGCGCCATTGTTCGCGCACCCCGTTTCGCATCGCTGCGCCCCCTGCTGATCTCCGTGTGTCAAGTGAATCGCGCCCGACAGAGGTGGCGTTCATTCGAAGGGGTGGCGAATGGTGGCGTTTCTGCAATCGCCCTCGCCCGGGTGGTGATCGTAGGATTACCGTCGGTACACGAACCATGGAAGTATGTGCGCCCGTGGGTATGCCGGAGGCAACCCGATTTCCTGTTCGATGGTGCGCACCCGCCGCATGGGCGGCATCGGCTCAGGGCATTCTGGTAATGGTTCGCGCGACAGGTATTCAGCGGGATGGGGGCGTTCCAGTGAGTGGCAGCGGCGCAGGCGATTCGAATGCCGGCAAGCGCCCCAACGGGCAATTGAGCTCATGGTTCGTGCGAAGCGGCTGGTCGAAGGGCGAGCTCGCCCGCCAGGTGAACCGCCGGGCGCGCCAGATGGGCGCCCACCACATCAGCACCGACACCTCCCGGGTGCGGCGCTGGCTCGACGGCGAGCAGCCGCGCGAGCCGATCCCGCGCATCCTCTCCGAGCTCTTCTCGGAGCGCTTCGGTGCCGTCGTCGCCGTGGAGGACCTCGGACTGCGCTCCGCGCACCAGTCGCCGTCCGTGGCCGGTGTCGACCTGCCCTGGGCCGGCCCGCAGACCGTCGCCCTGCTCAGTGAGTTCTCCCGCAGCGACCTGATGCTCGCCCGCCGGGGATTCCTCGGCTCCTCGCTCGCCCTGGCCGCCGGACCCGCGCTCATCGAGCCCATGCAGCGCTGGCTGGTGCCCGTCTCCACCGCCGGCCCGGCGGAACCGGAACCCGCGGCGGCGGCCCGCCGCCCCTCCCGGCTCTCCGGCCCCGAGCTCGATCTGCTGGAGTCCACCACCGCGATGTTCCGCCAGTGGGACGCGCAGTGCGGCGGCGGGCTGCGCCGCAAGGCCGTCGTCGGACAGCTCCACGAGGTCACCGACCTGCTGCAGGAGCCGCAGCCGGAGGGCACCGCCAAGCGGCTCTTCCGGTGCGCCGCCGAGCTGGCCGAGCTGGCGGGCTGGATGAGTTACGACGTCGGCCTCCAGCCCACCGCCCAGAAGTACTTCGTCCTCGCGCTCCACGCCGCCAAGGAGGCCGGCGACAAACCGCTGGGCTCGTACATCCTGTCCAGCATGAGCCGCCAGATGATCCACCTCGGACGGCCCGACGACGCCCTCGAACTGATCCATCTCGCGCAGTACGGCAGCCGGGACTGCGCCACCGCCCGCACCCAGGCCATGCTGTATGCGATGGAGGCCCGCGCGTACGCCAACATGGGCCAGCCCAGCAAGTGCAAGCGAGCCGTCCGGATGGCCGAGGACACCTTCCTCGACGTGGGGATCGACGGGGAGCCCGAGCCCGACTGGATCCGCTTCTTCTCGGAGGCCGAGCTCAACGGCGAGAACTCCCACTCCTTCCGCGACCTCGCCTATGTGGCGGGCCGCAGCCCCACGTACGCCACGCTCGCCGAGCCCCTGATGGAGAAGGCCGTCCAGCTGTTCGGCGAGGACGACGAGCACCAGCGGTCGTACGCGCTCAATCTGATCGGCCTCGCCACCGTCCACCTCCTCAAGCGCGAGCCCGAACAGTCCACGATCCTGGCCGAGCAGGCCCTGCGCGTCGCCAGGAGGGTCCGCTCCGAGCGCGTCAACACCCGGCTCCGCAAGACCGTCGACACCGCTGCCAGGGACTTCGGGGACATCGCCGAAGTCGCCAGGCTCACCGATCTCCTCACCGAGCAGCTGCCGGAGACCGCGGAAGCGATCTGAGCAGCCCCCGGCCCCCGGCCACGGCGACCACCCCGCACAGACCGACTTCGGCTCCCCCAACTGCCAGGTCAGCGGGTGGTCGGCGTGGCCGGTTCGCGTTGCCGTGCCCGTACGCAAGAGTCGTAACCGCACCGTATGCGGCCCCGGCCGCGGGGTGGGCCCGGCACCGGTCGCGCCACCGGCGGTTCATGGCGGCGTAACACACCCGACCTCTTCGTCACCGCCGTGAAACACCGTGCGGCATCGGCGGAAACCGCGCTGGGTGAATCTCGTGGCCATAACCGGCCCGCACCTTTTCCCCAGTGGTCCCGCACGTGGTGCCGCTCCCAATCGCCCGCACGCGGCCGCACCGACGACGAGGAGACGCCGATGCCCCCAGGCATCACGACGCTTGCCGCAGACACCCCGACCCTGTCTGCCGCCAACACCGGGTTCATGCTCATCTGCTCCGCCCTGGTGATGCTCATGACCCCCGCCCTGGCCTTCTTCTACGGAGGCATGGTCCGCGTCAAGAGCACCCTCAACATGCTGATGATGAGCTTCATCAGCCTCGGGATCGTCACGGTCCTGTGGGTGCTCTACGGATTCAGCCTCGCCTTCGGCACCGACATCGGCTCCGTCTTCGGCTGGAGCTCGGACTACCTCGGCCTCAGCGGGATCGGCGTCACCCAGCTCTGGGACGGCTACACCATCCCGGTCTACGTCTTCGCCGTCTTCCAGCTGATGTTCGCCGTGCTCACCCCGGCCCTGATCAGCGGCGCCCTCGCCGACCGGGTCAAGTTCACCTCCTGGGCCCTGTTCATCACGCTCTGGGTCACCGTCGTCTACTTCCCCGTCGCCCACTGGGTCTGGGGCGCGGGCGGCTGGCTGTACGAGATGGGGGTCATCGACTTCGCGGGCGGTACCGCCGTCCACATCAACGCCGGTGCGGCGGCGCTCGGCGTGATCCTCGTCATCGGCAAGCGCGTCGGCTTCAAGAAGGACCCGATGAGGCCGCACAGCCTGCCGCTCGTCATGCTCGGCGCCGGTCTGCTCTGGTTCGGCTGGTTCGGCTTCAACGCCGGCTCGTGGCTCGGCAACGACGACGGCGTCGGCGCGGTGATGTTCGTCAACACCCAGGTCGCCACCGCCGCCGCGATGCTCGCCTGGCTCGGCTACGAGAAGCTCCGCCACGGCTCCTTCACCACCCTCGGCGCGGCCTCCGGCGCGGTCGCGGGACTCGTCGCCATCACCCCGTCCGGCGGCGCGGTCAGCCCGCTCGGCGCCATCGCGGTCGGCGCGATCGCCGGTGTGCTCTGCGCCATGGCCGTCGGCCTGAAGTACCGGTTCGGCTACGACGACTCGCTGGACGTGGTCGGCGTCCACCTCGTCGGCGGCATCGCCGGCTCCCTCCTCGTCGGCCTCTTCGCCACCGGCGGCGTCCAGTCCGACGCCAAGGGACTCCTCTACGGCGGCGGTCTCGAACAGCTCGGCAAGCAGGCCGTCGGCGTCTTCGCCGTGCTCGCGTACTCTCTGGTCGTCTCCGCGGTCCTGGCCTTCCTGCTGGACCGGACGATCGGGATGCGGGTCCCCGAGGACGACGAGATCTCCGGCATCGACCAGGTCCAGCACGCCGAGACCGCGTACGACTTCAGCGGAGCGGGCGGCGGCGCGGCCCCGCGCAACACGACCCCGGGCAGCACGGCAGCAGCGAAGACGAAGAAGGTGGACGCATGAAGCTCATCACCGCAGTCGTGAAGCCGCACCGGCTGGACGAGATCAAGGAAGCCCTCCAGACCTTCGGCGTCCAGGGCCTCACGGTCACGGAAGCCAGCGGATACGGACGCCAGCGCGGCCACACCGAGGTCTACCGGGGTGCCGAGTACACCGTCGACCTCGTACCCAAGATCCGTATCGAGGTCCTGGTCGAGGACGAGGACTCCGAACAGCTCATCGATGTCGTCGTGAAGGCCGCCCGCACCGGCAAGATCGGTGACGGCAAGGTCTGGAGCGTGCCGGTCGACACCGCGGTCCGGGTACGGACCGGCGAACGCGGCCCGGACGCACTCTGACCGACGCTCCCGAGACGAAAGGCAGCCGGGTGACGAGCACCGGAACGACCACCGAATCCGCAGACTCGCAACCCGGCGGCTACGCGGCGGCCCGGCTGCGCCTCCTCCAGGAGAAGGCGCGGTCCGGGCCGCCGCGCCGCGCGGCCCTCGCGGCACTCACCGACGACTGGCTCACCGCGCTGTTCACCGCCGCCGGCGGACGGACGGGCGTCCACGGCGCCGCCCTCGTCGCCGTCGGCGGCTACGGACGCGGCGAACTCTCCCCGCGCAGCGACCTCGACCTGCTGCTCCTGCACGACGGGAACGCCGACCCCGCGGCCGTCGCCGCCCTCGCCGACCGCGTCTGGTACCCGGTCTGGGACCTCGGCCTCGCCCTCGACCACTCCGTACGCACCCCCGCCGAGGCCCGCAGGACGGCCGGCGAGGACCTCAAGGTCCAGCTCGGACTGCTCGACGCCCGGCCCGTCGCCGGGGACCTCGGACTCGTCGCCGCGATGCGCACCGCGATCCTCGCCGACTGGCGCAACCAGGCCGCCAAGCGCCTGCCGGCACTCCATGAGCTCTGCCGCGAACGCGCCGAACGCCAGGGCGAGTTGAGGTTCCTCCTCGAACCCGACCTCAAGGAGGCCCGCGGCGGACTGCGGGACGCCACCGCCCTGCGCGCCGTCGCCGCGTCCTGGGTCGCCGACGCCCCCCGCGAAGGGCTCGCCGAAGCCCGCCGTGTCCTGCTCGACGCCCGCGACGCCCTCCACCTGACCACCGGCCGCGCCACCGACCGCCTCGCCCTCCAGGAACAGGACCAGGTCGCCACCGAGCTCGGCCTGCTCGACGCCGACGCCCTGCTCCGCCAGGTCTACGAGGCCGCCCGCACCATCTCGTACGCCACCGACGTCACCTGGCGCGAGGTCGACCGCGTGCTGCGCGCCCGCTCCGTGCGCCCCCGGCTGCGGGCCATGCTGGGAGGCGGCCGGGGGGCCGCGCCGGAACGCACCCCGCTCGCCGAGGGCGTCGTCGAGGCCGACGGCGAAGTGGTCCTCGCCCGCACCGCCCGCCCCGAACGCGACCCCGTGCTCGTGCTCCGCGCCGCCGCCGCGGCCGCCCAGGCCGAGCTCCCGCTCTCCCGCCACGTCGTACGCCGGCTCGCGACCGCCGCGCGCCCGCTCCCGGTGCCCTGGCCCGCCGAGGCCCGCGAGGAACTCGTCACCCTCCTCGGCGCGGGCGAGGCCACCGTCCCCGTCTGGGAGGCGCTCGAAGCCGAAGGGCTGATCACCCGGCTGCTCCCGGACTGGGAACGCGTCCACTGCCGTCCCCAGCGCAACCCCGTCCACACCTGGACCGTCGACCGCCACCTCGTCGAAGCGGCCGTCCGCGCCTCCGCCCTCACCCGCCGCGTCCACCGCCCCGACCTCCTCCTCGTCGCCGCCCTCCTGCACGACATCGGCAAGGGCTGGCCCGGCGACCACTCCGCGGCCGGTGAGGTCATCGCCCGGGACATGGCCGCCCGGATCGGCTTCGACCAGCACGACGTGGGCGTCATCGCCACCCTCGTACGCCACCACCTGCTGCTCGTCGAGACCGCCACCCGGCGCGACCTCGACGACCCGGCGACCGTCCGCTCGGTCGCCGACGCGGTCCGGAGCACCACCACCCTGGAGCTCCTGCACGCACTCACCGAGGCCGACGCCCTCGCCACCGGGCCCGCCGCCTGGTCGGCCTGGCGCGCCTCCCTCGTCGCCGACCTCGTGGGGCGGGCCGCCGCCGTGCTCGCCGGCCGGGCCCCGGAGGAACCGGAACCCGCCGCACCCGGCGCCGAACAGGAACGTCTCGCCGTCGAGGCCCTGCGCACCGGCGGACCCGTACTCGCCCTGCACACCCGGAGCGAGGCCCCGAACGAGGACGGCGAGCCGGAACCCGTCGGCGTGGAGCTCCGGATCGCCCTGCCCGACCGGCCCGGCGTGCTGCCCGCGGCGGCCGGTGTCCTCGCCCTGCACCGCCTCACCGTGCGCGCCGCCGACCTGCGCGCCGTGGAGCTCCCCACCGAGCTGGGCGAGAGCGCGGACCTGCTGCTGCTCAGCTGGCGGGTGGCCGCCGAGTACGGCTCGCTGCCGCAGGCCGCCCGGCTCCGCGCCGACCTCGTACGCGCCCTGGACGGCTCCCTGGACATCCGGGCCCGGCTCGCCGAACGCGAGGCCGCCTATCCGCGCCGCCGCGGAGTGAAGGCCCCGCCGCCGAGGGTGACCGTCGCGGCGGCCGGCTCCCGGCTGGCCACCGTGATCGAGGTGCGGGCCCAGGATGCCCCGGGACTGCTGCACCGGATCGGCCGGGCACTGGAGAACAGCGGGGTACGGGTGCGCAGCGCGCATGTGTCGACCCTGGGCGCGAACGCGGTGGACGCCTTCTACGTCACGGACACGGAGGGGAAGCCGCTGTCCGAGGAGCGGGCGCTCGTCGTGGCGGACGCGGTGGAGGCGGCGCTGCGGGCGTGAGGCGTGTGGCCCCTGCCCGGGATTTCCCGGGCAGGGGCCATCGTTTCTTCCGGGCCGGATACCCTGGGGTACCGAATCCACTTTGCCCCCGACCCTGAGGACCGACGAGCGCCGTGTTCGATACTCTCTCCGACCGCCTTGCCGCGACTTTCAAGAACCTCAGGGGCAAGGGCCGCTTGTCCGAGGCGGACATCGACGCCACGGCTCGCGAGATCCGTATCGCCCTGCTCGAAGCGGATGTCGCGCTGCCCGTCGTCCGCGCCTTCATCGCCAACGTCAAGGAGCGGGCACGTGGCGCCGAGGTCTCCCAGGCGCTGAACCCGGCCCAGCAGGTCGTCAAGATCGTCAACGAGGAGCTCGTCGGGATCCTCGGCGGCGAGACCCGGCGGCTGCGGTTCGCCAAGAACCCGCCCACCGTGATCATGCTCGCCGGTCTCCAGGGTGCCGGTAAGACCACCCTCGCCGGAAAGCTCGGCCTCTGGCTCAAGGGCCAGGGCCACTCCCCGCTGCTCGTCGCCTGTGACCTCCAGCGCCCCAACGCCGTCAACCAGCTCAGCGTCGTCGCCGACCGCGCCGGTGTCGCGGTGTACGCGCCCGAGCCGGGCAACGGGGTCGGTGACCCGGTCCAGGTCGCCAAGGACTCGATCGAGCACGCCCGTACCAAGCAGTTCGACGTCGTGATCGTCGACACCGCGGGCCGCCTCGGTATCGACCAGGAGCTGATGCAGCAGGCAGCGGACATCCGCGACGCCGTCAGCCCCGACGAGATCCTCTTCGTCGTCGACGCGATGATCGGCCAGGACGCGGTCAACACCGCCGAGGCCTTCCGCGACGGCGTCGGCTTCGACGGCGTGGTGCTCTCCAAGCTCGACGGCGACGCTCGCGGTGGTGCGGCCCTGTCGATCGCCCATGTCACGGGCAAGCAGATCATGTTCGCGTCGAACGGTGAGAAGCTCGACGAGTTCGACGCCTTCCACCCCGACCGCATGGCGTCCCGCATCCTCGACATGGGTGACCTGCTCACCCTGATCGAGCAGGCGGAGAAGACCTTCAGCCAGGAAGAGGCCGCCAAAATGGCCTCCAAGCTGGCGTCCAGCAAGGGCAAGGACTTCACGCTCGACGACTTCCTGGCCCAGATGGAGCAGGTCAGGAAGATGGGCTCCATCTCCAAGCTGCTCGGCATGCTGCCCGGCATGGGGCAGATCAAGGACCAGATCAACAACATCGACGAGCGCGACGTGGACCGCACCGCCGCGATCATCAAGTCGATGACCCCGAAGGAGCGCGCCGAGCCGACGATCATCAACGGCTCGCGCCGGGCCCGCATCGCCAAGGGCTCCGGCGTCGAGGTCAGCGCCGTGAAGAACCTGGTGGAGCGGTTCTTCGAAGCCCGCAAGATGATGTCGAAGATGGCCCAGGGCGGCGGCATGCCGGGGATGCCCGGGATGCCGGGCATGGGCGGTGGCCCCGGTCGGCAGAAGAAGCAGGTCAAGCAGGCCAAGGGCAAGCGCAAGAGCGGCAACCCGATGAAGCGCAAGGCCGAGGAGCAGGCCGCGGCGGCCCGTCGCGAGCAGGCGGCGCAGGGCGGCGCGTTCGGCCTGCCGGCGCAGGACGACAAGAACTTCGAGCTGCCGGACGAGTTCAAGAAGTTCATGGGCTGAACCGGCCCGATGCCCGACGGGCCATGACGGCCCGGTGACCTCCGCGAGGGGGCGCCCGCTTTCCGGCGGGCGCCCCCTTCGGCGTACGACCGCCACAGCCACGGCTGTCGTACGCCGTCCCTCCAAGAGCCCATCCGGCAGACTCTGGGAGGGCTTTGTCCGCGTTCCTCCCTTACTGTCGCTTCAACGGCTGTCGGCAGAGGAGCGCGCGTGACCAACCCCGTACCTCCCCGCGACCGGACCGATCAGCCCTGGCGCTCCGAAGGCGCCCCGCCGCCCCCGACGCCCGGCCGGAAGATGCCGGGAGGCTGGGGCGGACTGCTGCTGACCGCGCTTGCCGTCTATCTGATCGCCAATCTGGTGCTCTCCTTCTTCAACGGGGAGCAGGAGCGGACGATCGCGTACACCGAGTTCAGCAAGCAGGTCACCTCGGGCAACGTCTCCAAGATCTACTCCAAGGGCGATGCCATCGAGGGGCAGCTCAAGAAGGAGGCGAAGGTCCCGGGGACCGACGAGAAGTACACCAAGTTCGTCACCCAGCGGCCGGCCTTCGCGGACGACAACCTCTGGGCCGAACTGGTCAAGGACGACGTCACGGTCACCGCCGAGCCGGTCGTCCAGCAGCGCAGCTTCCTCGCCAACCTGCTGATCTCGCTCGCGCCCATGCTGCTCCTCGTCGTGCTCTGGGTGTTCATCGCCCGGCGGATGTCCAGGGGCATGGGCGGCGGCATGGGCGGCTTCGGGCGCAAGGCCCCGCCCAAGCCCGTCGAACTGGAGGGCGCCAAGCGCACCACCTTCAAGGACGTGGCCGGGATCGACGAGGTCGAGGGCGAGCTCAACGACGTCGTGGACTTCCTGAAGAACCCGCAGGCGTACCGGAGGATGGGCGCCCGGATGCCCGGCGGGGTGCTGCTCGCGGGACCGCCCGGCACCGGCAAGACCCTGCTGGCGAGGGCCGTCGCCGGGGAGGCCGGAGTGCCGTTCTTCTCTGCGTCGGCCTCCGAGTTCATCGAGATGATCGTGGGCGTCGGCGCGAGCCGGGTCCGGGAACTCTTCGCGGAGGCGCGCAAGGTCGCCCCCGCCATCGTCTTCATCGACGAGATCGACACCATCGGCCGGGCCCGCGGCGGCGGCTCCGGCATGGGCGGCCACGACGAGCGCGAACAGACGCTCAACCAGATCCTCACCGAGATGGACGGGTTCTCCGGTTCGGAGGGCGTCGTCGTGCTCGCCGCCACCAACCGCGCCGACGTGCTCGACCCCGCGCTCACCCGGCCCGGCCGCTTCGACCGGATCGTCCAGGTCAGCCCGCCGGACCGGAGCGGCCGGGAGGCGATCCTGGAGATCCACACCCGGCAGATCCCGCTGGCCGACGATGTGAACCTGGCCCAGGTGGCCGGAACGACCCCCGGGATGACCGGCGCGGATCTGGCCAACCTGGCCAACGAGGCCGCGCTCCTGGCCGTCAAGCGTCAGCAGTCCGAGGTCACCCAGCCCGACTTCTCGGACGCGCTGGAGAAGGTCCAGCTCGGGGCGGAACGCTCACTGGTCATGTCCGACGAGGAACGCCGCCGGACCGCGTACCACGAGAGCGGCCACGCCCTGCTCGGCATGGTCCAGCCCGGTGCCGACCCGGTCCGCAAGGTCACCATCGTGCCGCGCGGCCGCGCCCTGGGCGTCACGCTCTCGACGCCGGACGCCGACAAGTACGCGTACACCGAGGAGTACCTGCGCGGCCGGATCGTCGGGGCGCTCGGTGGCATGGCGGCCGAACAGGTGGTCTTCGGCGTGATCACCACCGGCGCCGAGAGCGATCTGGAACAGGTCACCAACCTGGCCCGGGGCATGGTCGGCCGCTGGGGCATGAGCCACAAGGTGGGCAGGCTGACGGCGATCCCGGGCGACGCCCAGCAGGCGTACGGACTCTCGGCGGCCCCCGCCACGCTCGACGCGGTGGACGGCGAGATGCGGCGGATCGTCGACGAGTGCTACGAGGTGGCCTGCCGGCTCCTGCGCGAGAACCGGGACCGGCTGGACTCGTTGTCCGCCGCGCTCCTGGCCAACGAGACGCTGGACGAGGCCGAGGCCTACCGGGCGGCCGGCATCACCCGCCTGTCCAAGTAGCTGACGCCGCGGTCGCTCAGGTGGTGCACACGAGATAGCGGAAGACGTTCGGCATCCAGATCGTGCCGTCCCGGCGCCGGTGCGGATGTAGGGCCTGCGCGACCTCCTTCTCCACCCGGGCCCGGTCCGTCGCCAGCACCGCCGCGTCGAAGAGCCGGGTGGAGAGCAGCCCCCGCACCGCGCTGTCCGTGTCCGCGTACCCGAACGGACAGGCCACCCGGCCCGAGCCGTCGGGATTCAGGCCGGCCCGGAAGGCCAGCTCCTCCAGGTCGTCCCGGCCCGACGGCCGCCAGCCGCCGGTGCGCGCGGCCCGGTCCCGGTCGGACAGCCGCCCCGCCACCCGCAGCACGGGCGCCGTCGCACAGCGCTCCGGCGGACCCCAGCCGGTGAGCACCACGGTGCTGCCCCGCGCGGCCAGCGGCATGGCGGACCGCAGCGCGGCCACCAGCTCCTCGCCGTCGTCGCAGGAGCAGCCGATCGGGGTGAACGCGGTGATCAGGGTGTACGGCGCTCCGTCGGCCGGGCGGGCCGCCGACGGATCGCCCGCCAGCAGCCTCGGGTGCCCGGCCCGGGGCCCGGCATCGCTCCCGGCATCGGGCAGCAGCCGGGCCCGGGCGAGCGCCAGCCGTTCGGGATCGGTGTCCACTCCGGTGACGCGCGCCCCGCGGGCGGCTGCGATCAGCAGCGCGAGACCGGAGCCGCAGCCGAGGGAGAGCAGCCTGGTGCCGGTTCCCACTTCGAGCCGCTCGTACACGGCCTCGTACAGCGGTGCCAGCATCCGCTCCTGGATCTCTGCCCAGTCCCGGGCGCGGTCTCCGGGGTCCGTTCGGGTGGACGTCTCCGTGTGGCTGTGGTGCCGGACGAGCGTTGGTGTCATGGAAAGCGCCCCAATCCGCCGAAGATCGGCCGTGTCCGGTCGGTAGTGCCCGAGTGGTTGCTCCCCCCGCGTGTTCCGCCCCCGCTTCCCCCGTATGTCAGAGAACTGCGCATCCGCTGCCGCGTCCAGGGGTCCGATGGCAATGGTTGCGTGTGGCGGTGGTGCGTCCGTGGGCAAGGCCCGTGGGCCCGGGGCCCGTCGCCCCGTGCGGTGGGCCGTGTCGCCGTACGATGCGCGCCATGGCAAAGGCACCCGTTCTCACGCCCCAGGCCGAGGACTTTCCCCGCTGGTACCAGGATCTGATCAACAAGGCCGAACTCGCGGACAACGGCCCGGTGCGCGGCACCATGGTTATCCGGCCGTACGGATACAGCCTGTGGGAGCGGATGCAGCAGGAGATGGATGCCCGGATCAAAAAGGCCGGCGCCCGCAACGCCTACTTCCCGCTCTTCATCCCCCAGTCTTACCTGACACGCGAGGCCGAGCACGTCGAGGGCTTCGCACCGGAGCTCGCGACGGTCACCCACGCCGGCGGGAAGGAGCTCGAAGAGCCCGTGGTGGTACGGCCGACCTCCGAAACGATCATCAACGAATACTTCTCGAAATGGGTGCAGAGCTACCGCGATCTGCCGCTCCTGATCAACCAGTGGGCGAACGTCGTGCGCTGGGAGATGCGCCCGCGGGTCTTCCTCCGTACGACGGAATTCCTCTGGCAGGAGGGCCACACCGCCCATGCCACCGATGAGGAGGCCCGGGAATTCGCCGCGTACATCCACCGCGAGGTGTACGCCGACTTCATGGTCGATGTGCTCGGCATCGACGTGGTCCTCGGCCGCAAGACCCCGGCCGAGCGGTTCGCCGGGGCCGTCAACACGCTCACGCTCGAAGCGATGATGCGGGACGGCAAGGCCCTGCAGATGGGTACGAGCCACGAACTCGGCACCAACTTCGCCAGGGCCTTCCACACCAGCTACCTCTCCAGGGAGGGCAGGCAGGAGCTGGTCCGGCAGACCTCGTGGGGTTCCTCGACCCGGATGGTCGGCGGGCTGATCATGGCCCACGGCGACGACCACGGGCTCCGGGTGCCGCCGCGGCTCGCGCCCGTCCAGGCCGTCGTCCTCGCGGTCAGGGAGGACGAGGCCGTGCTGGGCGCGGTCCGGTCCCTCGCGGGGCGGCTGCGCGCGGCGGGGATCCGCACCGAGGTCGACGACCGCACCGACACCCCGTTCGGCCGCCGTGCGGTCGACTGGGAGCTGAAGGGCGTACCGGTGCGGATCGAGATCGGCCCGCGCGACCTGGCGGACGGCACCGCGATGCTGGCCCGGCGCGTTCCCGGCGGGAAGGAGCCGGTCCCGGCCGAGGCCCTGCCCGAGTTGCTCCCGGCGGTCCTGGAGGAGGACCAGGCGGCGCTGCTGCGGGAGTCCCGGAGCCGGCGCGAGTCGGCCACCAGCGAGGTCGCGACCGCGGAGGAGGCCGTGGAGGCGGCGGTCGCGGGCGGCTGGGCCCGTATCGCCTGGTCGGCGCTCGGCCCGGCGGGGGAGGCCCGGCTCGCGGAACACGGGGTGTCCGTACGGTGCCTGGTCGCCGGGGACGGGTCGGTGCCCGACTCGGACGACGAGCCCGGTACTGTCGCCCTGGTGGCACGCGCCTACTGATGCCCTGCCCCGGCGTACGGTGGCTGCCTACGCGCCCGGCGTACACGTCACTACGTACCACCTTGGTGCGAGCTGTGAGGCTTCTCCGCAGTTCTGCGCACCCGCCCTCGTCGGGACGCATCAAGGGCAACTGACTGGTACGTGCAAAATATTTGGGATGGCCCGGAATCGGAACACCGGGGCACTCGTGCTCGTTGTCACGACGTGAGCACGACACCACCTGTACTTGCCGCAGAGCTGGCACAGGCGTGGGCCGACATTCAGCGGTACCACCCCGAGCTGCCTGATCTTGCCGCGCCCGAGTCCCTGATCGGAGAGTCCTCGTCCGCCTGCGGCGCCGAGCTCTCCTTCGAGCGACTGCTGCACGAGGCAGTCCATGGCATCGCCGCCGCGCGAGGCGTCCGCGACACTTCGCGCGCCGGCCGCTACCACAACCGCAGATTCCTCGCGATCGCCGAGGAGCTGGGCCTCGACCACGCCGAGGAGCCCCACCCCAGCAGCGGCTTCTCGCTCGTCACCCTCAATCCCGAGGCCAAGCGCCGGTACCGCCCGACGATCGAGCGGCTGCAGCGCGCCCTCAAGGCACATACCGTCGCCACCGCCGCCGACACCAAGCGTTCCTTCCGCGGGCCGGCCGCCCGGCACGGCTCCTCCGGTGGAGGGGTCCGCGTCAAGGCCGTCTGCGACTGCGGACGCAATGTGCGGGTCGTCCCGTCGGTCCTGGCGCAGGCGCCGATCGTCTGCGGAGGCTGCGGGAAGCCCTTCCGAATCCCGGAAGCCGCAGTCGCGGTGGGGTGACCCGACGCGGTGTGGCACAATGGCTAGCTGTACTCGACAGTCGCACAGGACCCCTCTCTCCTCCGGCTGACGCGTCCATCGGGCACCCGAGTACCGCAACCCCACGTGGCATCTTCGTTGTGCCCAACCACGTCATAGACCAGGAGACACCACTTCCGTGGCAGTCAAGATCAAGCTGAAGCGTCTGGGCAAGATCCGTTCGCCTCACTACCGCATCGTCGTCGCCGACTCCCGTACCCGCCGTGACGGCCGGGCCATCGAGGAGATCGGCCTGTACCACCCGGTGCAGAACCCCTCGCGCATCGAGGTCAACTCGGAGCGTGCGCAGTACTGGCTGTCCGTCGGCGCCCAGCCGACCGAGCCGGTTCTCGCGATCCTGAAGCTCACCGGTGACTGGCAGGCCCACAAGGGTCTTCCGGCCCCCGCGCCGCTGCTGCAGCCGGAGCCCAAGGCCGACAAGCGCGCCCTGTTCGAGGCTCTGACCAAGGACGGCGGCGACGAGTCCAAGGGCGAGGCCATCACGCAGAAGGCGAAGAAGGCCGACAAGAAGGCGGACGAGGCTGCTGACGCGGCTGCGCCCGCCGAGTCGACCGAGGCCTGAGCATGCTCGAGGAGGCTCTCGAGCACCTCGTGAAGGGCATCGTCGACAACCCTGACGATGTGCAGGTCGCCTCGCGCAACCTGCGCCGTGGTCGCGTGCTGGAGGTCCGGGTCCACCCCGACGACCTCGGCAAGGTGATCGGCCGCAACGGTCGCACCGCACGCGCGCTGCGTACCGTCGTGGGCGCCATCGGCGGCCGTGGCATCCGCGTCGACCTCGTCGATGTGGATCAGGTTCGCTGACAGAGTTGAACACCGGCACGGGCCGGGGAGGGCCATGCGCCCGCCCCGGCCCGTCGTCGTACGACAGGAGAGACACAAGGTGCAGTTGGTAGTCGCGCGGATCGGCCGTGCCCATGGCATCAAGGGCGAGGTCACCGTCGAGGTCCGTACGGACGAGCCGGAGCTGCGGCTCGGGCCCGGGGCCGTGCTCGCCACCGAACCGGCGGGCGCCGGACCGCTGACGATCGAGACCGGCCGGGTGCACAGCGGACGGCTGCTGCTGCGCTTCGAGGGCGTACGCGACCGTACGGCTGCCGAGGCCCTGCGCAACACGCTCCTGATCGCCGAGGTCGACCCCGCGGAACTCCCCGAGGACCCCGAGGAGTTCTACGACCATCAGCTCATGGACCTCGACGTGGTCCTCGCCGACGGCACCGAGGTCGGCCGGATCACCGAGATCACGCACCTGCCGTCCCAGGACCTCTTCATCGTCGAGCGGCCGGACGGCAGCGAGGTGATGATCCCGTTCGTCGAGGAGATCGTCACCGAGATCGATCTGGCCGAGCAGCGCGCGGTGATCACC
Organism: Streptomyces sp. NPDC002403; assembly: GCF_053593015.1. Classification (NCBI taxonomy): domain Bacteria; kingdom Bacillati; phylum Actinomycetota; class Actinomycetes; order Kitasatosporales; family Streptomycetaceae; genus Streptomyces; species Streptomyces sp. NPDC002403. Next base: position 59,310 of record NZ_JBSFBQ010000023.1, read on the forward strand.
CCGCCGCCCGGCCTGATCGACGCGAGCCAGGCCGTGATCGCCTCCGCGCGGGACGACGAGGGCGACGACGGGGCCCCCGCGGCCGGGAAGGACGCCTGATGCGTCTCGACGTCGTCACGATCTTCCCCGAGTACCTGGAACCGCTGAACGTCTCCCTCGTCGGCAAGGCCCGCGCGCGCGGGCGCCTCGACGTCCATGTGCACGACCTGCGCGACTGGACGTACGACCGGCACAACACCGTCGACGACACCCCGTACGGCGGCGGTCCCGGCATGGTCATGAAGACCGAGCCGTGGGGCGAGGCGCTGGACGACGCCCTGGCCGGCGGATACGAGGCCGGGGCGCACTCCCCGGTGCTCGTGGTGCCCACGCCGAGCGGCCGCCCGTTCACCCAGGAGCTCGCCGTCGAGCTCTCCGAGCGGCCGTGGCTGATCTTCACGCCGGCCCGCTACGAGGGCATCGACCGGCGGGTGATGGACGAGTACGCCACCCGGATGCCGGTGATCGAGGTGTCCATCGGCGACTACGTGCTGGCCGGCGGGGAAGCCGCGGTACTGGTGATCACGGAGGCGGTCGCCCGGCTGCTGCCCGGGGTGCTCGGCAACGCCGAATCGCACCGGGACGACTCCTTCGCCCCGGGCGCGATGGCCGATCTGCTGGAGGGGCCCGTCTACACCAAGCCGCCCGAGTGGCGCGGCCGGGAGATCCCCGAGGTGCTGCTCAGCGGTCACCACGGGCGGATCGCCCGCTGGCGCCGGGACGAGGCGTTCCGTCGCACCGCCCTCAACCGGCCCGATCTGATCGAGCGCTGCGACGCCGCGGGGTTCGACAAGAAGGACCGAGAGATGCTCTCCATCCTCGGCTGGGCACCCGAGCCCGGTGGCCGATTTTGGCGCAGGCCCGAGGCCGTGGAAGAATAGGCCGCTGCTGTACGTCCGGCGTACGCCCCTGCCACAGGGGGAACGACGTCCGCCCGACGCGATCAGCACCCCCATTTCTCACTATCTCCCGTCGATGACCTGTGGCATCGGCGAAGAAAGCAGACAACATGGCTTCCCTGCTCGATGGCGTCAACGCCGCATCGCTGCGCACCGACATCCCGTCGTTCCGCCCCGGTGACACCGTCAACGTCCACGTCCGAGTGATCGAGGGCAACCGCTCCCGTATCCAGCAGTTCAAGGGCGTAGTCATCCGTCGCCAGGGTTCGGGCGTCAGCGAGACCTTCACGGTCCGCAAGGTCTCCTTCAGCGTCGGCGTCGAGCGCACCTTCCCGGTGCACAGCCCGATCTTCGAGAAGATCGAGCTCGTCACCCGCGGTGACGTCCGTCGCGCCAAGCTGTACTACCTCCGTGAGCTGCGCGGCAAGGCCGCGAAGATCAAGGAGAAGCGCGACAACTGAGCTGACTCCCAGGTCCACAGGACGGCCGGATAGGCTCTGGCCCCGATGGACACGGAAGCAAAGCCCACGGAGCGCGATCGCTCCTCCGCACCCGCAACGGCGCCGGAGGAGGGGTCGCGCTCCTCGCGTATCCCGGACCGGCCGGCCGCCCCGATGACCTGGCGCCGGACCGCGGCGCTCGGCGCCGTCTGCGCGGTCTTCGTACTGCTCCTGAGCAACTACGTGGTGCAGCCCTTCCTGATCCCCAGCGGCTCGATGGAGCCCACGCTGCGGGTGGGGGATCGGGTGCTGGTGAACAAACTGGCCTACCGCTCCGGCTCCGTGCCGCAACGCGGCGACGTGGTGGTCTTCGACGGCACCGGATCCTTTGTGCGGGAGCCCCCGCGGACGAATCCCGTCACCGGTCTGATGCACTCGGTGGCCGCGTCCCTGGGCCTCGCGGAGCCCATCGAGACCGACTACGTGAAGCGGGTGGTGGGCGTGGGCGGCGACCGGGTGGTCTGCTGCGACAGGCGGGGCCGGATCGAGGTGAACGGCCGGCCGGTCGCCGAGGGCTATCTGTACCCGGGGGACGCGGCCTCCGGGGTCCGCTTCGACATCGTCGTCCCCGACGGCACGCTGTGGGTGATGGGCGACCACCGGAGCAAGTCCCGCGACTCGCGTGACCACCTGGGGGAGCCGGGCGGCGGCATGGTCCCCGTCGACATGGTGATCGGCAGGGTGGACTGGATCGGCTGGCCGCCCAGCCGGGTGGGCTCGCTGCCGGACAGTGCCGCCTTCCCCGCCGTGGGGGCGCCGGGCGGGGGTCATGGGTAACCGCGGCCGCGGACGGCGCGGGCCGTCCGGCCCGGGAATACCGCCGTCCGGTACCGGGGTGCCCGCGTCCGGAACCGGGCCGACGGCCGCGCGTTCGCTGCCCACCAGGGCGGAGCGTCGGAAACTGGCCCGCAAGGTCCGCCGACGGCGGCGCGGGGCCGCCGCGCGGGAGATCCCGCTGCTCGTCCTCGTGGCGCTGCTCATCGCGCTCGTGCTCAAGACCTTCCTGGTGCAGGCCTTCGTGATCCCTTCGGGATCGATGGAGCAGACCATCCGGATCGGTGACCGGGTGCTCGTGGACAAACTGACGCCCTGGTTCGGATCCAGGCCCGAGCGCGGCGACGTCGTCGTCTTCAAGGACCCGGGGCGCTGGCTGAAGCAGGAGAACGCCGGCAAGAAGGAGTCCCCCGTCGGCGTCAAGCAGGCGAAGGAGGTGCTGACCTTCATCGGGCTGCTGCCCTCCGACGACGAACAGGACCTGATCAAGCGGGTGGTCGCGGTCGGCGGCGACACGGTGAAGTGCTGTGGCAAGGACGGCCGGATCAGCGTCAACGGCGTACCGCTCGACGAGCCCTATCTTTATCCGGGGAACCCTCCCTCCCTCATCAAATTCGAGGTAAAGGTTCCGCGGGGCCGGATCTTCGTGATGGGCGACCACCGGTCCGACTCCGCCGATTCCCGCTATCACCTGGACGAGCCGGAACACGGCACGGTCTCCGAGGACGAGGTCGTGGGACGGGCCGTCGTGATCGCCTGGCCCTTCGGCCACTGGCGAAAACTGGAGAAGCCGACGACCTTCGGTCAGGTCCCGGACGCGCGCGCCGGGACAGCCGCCGCGCGGGGCCCGTCGAATAGTGTGTCGTCCCGGGAACCGAACGGAATGAGTCCTCTCCCGACCCCTGCGGAACTTCCGCTCGTTATGGGAATGGTGGGCCTGCACCGGCTAGGGCGCAGGCGGTGGCACGGAATAAGGAGTGGATGTGGGGGATTTGGCCGTCGGCGCACGATCCGGACACGAAGAACCCGAGGACCGGCCGGATCATTCGGGCAATGCCGGGGCGACGGGCCACGCGGGAAGTGACGGCGACACCCCGGACGGCCGCGGCAGACGGCCGGGGAAGCCACGCTCCTTCTGGAAGGAGCTGCCGCTGCTGATCGTCATCGCGCTGGTTCTCGCGCTGCTGATCAAGACGTTCCTGGTGCAGGCGTTCTCGATCCCCTCGGACTCGATGCAGAACACGCTCCAGCGGGGCGACCGGGTGCTGGTGGACAAGCTGACGCCCTGGTTCGGCTCGGAGCCCGAGCGCGGCGAGGTCGTGGTCTTCCACGACCCGGGCGGCTGGCTGGACGAGACCCCGGAGGTCCATCCGAATGTGGTCCAGAAGTTCCTCAGTTTCATCGGGCTGATGCCGTCCGTCGAGGAGAAGGACCTGATCAAGCGGGTCATCGCCATCGGCGGCGACACGGTGGAGTGCAAGGAGAACGGCCCGGTCGTGGTCAACGGCAAGGCTCTGGACGAGCAGTCGTTCATCTTCCCCGGCAACACCCCCTGCAACGACGCGCCCTTCGGCCCGCTCAAGGTGCCCGAGGGCCGGATCTGGGTGATGGGCGACCACCGACAGGACTCCCGCGACTCCCGCTACCACCAGGAACTGCCGGGCAACGGGACGGTCTCCAACGACGAGGTGGTCGGCCGGGCCATCGTCGTCGCGTGGCCGATCAACCGCTGGGCGACCCTGCCCGTCCCGAAGACCTTCGACCAGCCGGGCCTGAACGCGGCGATGGCCGCGGCGCCCGGTGCGATCGGCATCGCCGGAGCCATTCCGATCGTGCTCCTGCGACGCAGGCGAGCCGGCCTGGTTTCCGGTCGGCAGCAGTGACTGATGGTCCGCCATGATCCGTTGGATCACGGCGATCGCCGGGGTGGGTGATGTCGTTGATGTCATTGCGACCAAGGCATCGGCAAGATCGAGTAAATGCGCGGATGCCCACCGGGTGTTCTCCATAGGATCTTGACGGCCGACCAGTACAGCTGCGCAGAGTGTGAAGATCTCCGTCCAGGCCGGCCCCGGCCGCCCCCCCGTCCACGGTGGGATCGGTGGTATCGGCTCCAGCCGGACGGTACGGAAGAACCGCCCTCCGGTTGCTCGGCGAGCACGCCGAGCAACCGGAGGGCGGTTGTCGGTGGGAGGCCGGGGATGCCCAGTGGCACGCCGGCAAAGCGGTCGGGGACGCAGGAGCGCTGCGGAACTCCCGCTCGTTGTTCGGGGCAGTGGGCCTTTGAACGGACAGGGCCCTGGAGCACGCCTGGGCGCAGAGTGAGGACTGGATGTGAGTGACGTGGCTGCCGGTGCACGACCTGGACACGAAGAGCCCGCGAAGGGGCCCGACCAGTCCGCTGAGTCCGTCTCCGGTCCGCCGGTGGAGGCACCGGGCCAGGACGGGGACGGAGACAGGGACGAGGGCGGCGCGAAGGTCAGGAAGCAGCGTCCCTTCTGGAAGGAGCTGCCGCTGCTGATCGTCATCGCGCTGGTTCTCGCGCTGCTGATCAAGACGTTCCTGGTGCAGGCGTTCTCGATCCCCTCGGACTCGATGCAGAACACGCTCCAGCGGGGCGACCGGGTGATGGTGGACAAGCTGACGCCCTGGTTCGGCTCGGAGCCCGAGCGCGGCGAGGTCGTGGTCTTCCACGATCCGGACAACTGGCTGGCCGGGGAGCCGACCCCCGAGACGAACGTGGTGCAGGACTTCCTGAGCTTCATCGGCCTGATGCCGTCGTCCAAGGAGAAGGACCTGATCAAGCGGGTCATCGCGGTCGGCGGCGACACCGTGCAGTGCGCGAAGGGCGGCCCGGTCGAGGTCAACGGGAAGGCGCTCGACGAGCCGTACATCTTCCCGGGCAACTCGGCGTGCGACGACAAGCCCTTCGGGCCGTTCAAGGTGCCCGACGGCAAGATCTGGGTGATGGGCGACCACCGGCAGAACTCCTTGGACTCGCGCTATCACACCGACGAGGCGACCAAGGGCTTCGTGCCCGTCGACGATGTCGTGGGGCGGGCCGTGGTGGTGGCATGGCCCATCAACCGCTGGGCGACCCTGCAGGTCCCGGACACCTTCGACCAGCCGGGGATCGGCGCGGCGGCGGCCCTGGCCCCGGGGGCACTCGGCGTGGCGGGTGCGCTGCCCCTCGTACTGCTGCGCCGCAGAAGGCTGACCAGCGGGCGTACTGCCGGGTAGGGTGCCGACTCGGATCAGCGATTGTCGATCTCCGAGGTGGGGGGACGCTGGGATGAGCGGAAAAGGACGTACGGGCGACGGTCACGGCCGGCTCGGCAGCATGCTGTCGGGGCTGGCCGTGGCCGTCGGCTGTGTGCTCTTCCTCGGCGGGTTCGCCTGGGGGGCGGTGGTGTACAAGCCGTACACCGTGCCGACCCAGTCGATGACCCCGACGGTGCACGCCGGGGACCGGATACTCGCGCAGCGGATCGACGGGAGCGAGGTGCACCGCGGCGACGTGGTCGTCTTCACCGATCCCGTGTGGGACGCCAACCTGCCGATGGTGAAGCGGGTCGTCGGGATAGGCGGCGACAGGATCGCCTGCTGCGGGAAGGACGGTCGGCTCACCGTCAACGGCAAGCCCATTGATGAACCGTATCTGCACGCGAAGGGCCTCGCCTCGGTCCAGCGCTTCACGGCGGAGGTACCCAAGGGGAAGCTCTTCCTCCTGGGCGACGAACGCACCTCCTCACTGGACTCCCGGGTCCACCTGGACGACGCGGGACAGGGCTCGGTCCCCCGCGACGCGGTTCAGGCCCGGGTGGATGCCGTCGCCTGGCCCATGAACGGCATGGTCGAGCGTCCGCGGGCCTTCGCCTCCCTCCCCGGCGGGGTGTCGTCGCCCGGGCCGCTGCGGCTTCAGCTCGGCGCCGTGCTCGTGGGCGTGGTGCTCATCCTGGGCGGCGCGGCATACGGCCCCATCGCGGCACGGTCCGCCCGGAAGCGGCGCGGAAAGGAGCCTGCCGGTGCGCGTTGAGAAGCGGAAGGTCGCCCGTGTGGTGCTCCTGGACCCCGACGACCGCATCCTCCTGATCCACGGGTTCGAGCCCGGGGATCCACAGAGCACCTGGTGGTTCACGCCCGGCGGCGGTCTGGAGGGCGACGAGACCCGGGAGCAGGCCGCGCTGCGCGAACTGACGGAGGAGACCGGCATCACCGGTGTCGAGCTGGGCCCCCTCCTCTGGCAGCGGATGTGCTCGTTCCCGTTCGACGGACGCCGCTGGGACCAGGACGAGTGGTATTTCCTGGCACGTACGACGCAGACCGCCACCGACACCAGTGGGCTGACCGGGCTGGAGCAGCGCAGTGTCGCGGGTCTGAGGTGGTGGACCTCCGCCGAACTGTCGGCGGCCCGTGAGACGGTGTACCCGACCAGGCTCGCCGAGTTGCTGCGCACGCTGCTCGACGAGGGTCCTCCGCGTACGCCACTGGTTCTGGACCCCGAAATCGCCTAAGCGCCCGGGGGGCCCGGGGCCTGGCGCACAATGGGGGGACGCACGGCTGAAGGGGAACATGCCAATGAGCGCCGAGGACCTCGAAAAGTACGAGACCGAGATGGAGCTGAAGCTCTACCGGGAGTACCGAGATGTCGTCGGTCTGTTCAAATATGTGATCGAGACCGAACGGCGCTTCTACCTCACCAACGACTACGAGATGCAGGTGCACTCGGTCCAGGGCGAGGTGTTCTTCGAAGTATCGATGGCGGACGCCTGGGTCTGGGACATGTACCGGCCCGCGCGGTTCGTCAAGCAGGTACGCGTGTTGACGTTCAAGGACGTCAACATCGAGGAGCTCAACAAGAGCGATCTCGAACTTCCGGGTGGCTGAGCCCACTCCGGGAAGGGAGTGATTCGCACTTCCGGGTGGCCGGGTTATCCACAAACCCGGAGTTGTCCACCAAGATCCACAAGCCGGGACCGGACGCGTCAGAGTCGGTCCCGGAGGTGGTGCCGAAATGAACGCACGGGGGGCACTCGGGCGGTACGGCGAGGATCTGGCGGTGCGGCTGCTGGCCGAGTCCGGCATGTCCGTACTGGAGCGGAACTGGCGCTGTCGCGCCGGTGAGATCGACATCGTCGCGATGGACGGCGACGCACTCGTGGTCTGCGAGGTGAAGACCCGCAGGGCGGGTGCCTTCGAGCACCCGATGGCGGCCGTCACGCCGGTCAAGGCGGAGCGGCTGCGGAGGCTGGCCGGCATCTGGCTGGACCGGCACGGCGGTCCGCCGCCCGGCGGGGTCCGGATCGACCTGGTCGGAGTGGTGCTGCCCAGGCGCGGAGCGCCCGTCGCCGAGCATGCGCGGGGGGTGGCCTGATGGGGTTCGCGCGGGCGTGCTCGGTGGCACTCGTCGGCGTCGAGGGCGTGGTGGTGGAGGTCCAGGCGGACCTGGAGGCGGGGGTGGCCGCGTTCACCCTGGTGGGGCTGCCGGACAAGAGCCTGGTGGAGAGCCGGGACCGGGTCAGGGCCGCGGTGGCGAACTCGGGGGCCGAGTGGCCGCAGAAGAAGCTCACGGTGGGCCTGTCACCGGCCTCCGTGCCGAAGGGCGGCTCCGGGTTCGACCTGGCCGTCGCCTGCGCGGTGCTGGGGGCGGCCGAGCGGATCGATCCGGCGTCCATCGCCGATGTGGTGATGATCGGTGAACTCGGGCTGGACGGCCGGGTGCGGCCGGTGCGTGGAGTGCTGCCCGCCGTGCTCGCCGCGGCGGAGGCCGGATACCGGCAGGTGGTCGTGCCCGAACAGACCGCGGGGGAGGCGGCGCTGGTGCCCGGCGTCTCCGTCCTCGGCGTACGGAGCCTGCGGCAGCTGATCGCCGTGCTCTGCGAGGAGCCGGTGCCCGACGAGCGGGAGGCCCACGACGAGGGGCGCCCCGACACCATGCTGGCCGGGCTGATGGTGCCCGGTGCGGGCATCGGGGCCGGGCTCGCCCGCGGGGCCGGTCAGGGTGAGGGCAATCCACCCGATCTGGCGGACGTGGCGGGGCAGGAGCGGCCCCGCAAGGCTCTGGAGGTCGCCGCGGCCGGCGGTCACCATCTGCTGCTCTCGGGTCCGCCGGGCGCAGGCAAGACCATGCTGGCCGAGCGGTTGCCGGCGATCCTTCCGGCGCTGACCAGGAAGGAGTCCCTGGAGGTGACCGCGGTGCACTCGGTGGCGGGCATCCTGCCGCCGGGGGAGCCACTGGTCGCCCGGCCGCCCTACTGCGCGCCCCATCACTCGGCGACGATGCAGTCGCTGGTCGGCGGGGGCAACGGGCTGCCGAGGCCTGGTGCGGTCTCGCTGGCCCACCGGGGAATTCTCTTTCTGGACGAGGCGCCCGAATTCTCCGTGCGGGCACTGGACGCGCTGCGCCAGCCGCTGGAATCGGGGCACGTGGTGGTGGCACGCAGCGCCGGGGTGGTGCGGCTGCCCGCCAGATTCCTGATGGTGCTGGCTGCCAATCCCTGCCCGTGCGGCCGGCACGGCCTCGGCGGGGCCGGCTGCGAATGCCCGCCGTCGGCGGTCAGGCGCTACCAGGCACGACTCTCCGGGCCACTGCTCGACCGGGTGGATCTGCGGGTGGTCGTCGATCCGGTCAGGCGCCAGGACCTGATGGGGGAGGGCGGCCGGGGTGAGCCGACCGCTTGCGTCGCGGCCCGGGTCCGGGAGGCCAGGGCCCGGGCTGCGGACCGGCTGGCGGGTACCGCGTGGTCCTCCAACAGCGAGGTGCCCGGCCATGAGCTGCGGACCAGACTGGTTGCGGCACCGGGCGCGCTCATGGAAGCCGAACGGGACATGGAGCGGGGCCTGCTCACCGCACGGGGCCTGGACCGGGTGCTCAGGGTGGCGTGGACGGTCGCCGATCTGCGCGGCGCCGACTGCCCGGACGCCTCCGACGTCGCGGTGGCGCTGGAACTGCGGACCGGGATCCCGCGGGGCGCCCTGACGAGCACGGGGGCGTCATGATGGTGAGCGGTCAGGAGCGGCTGGCGCGGGCCGCCCTGACCCGCATCTTCGAGCCGGGGGACGAGCGCGGCGGCCGTTGGCTGCGCGAGTGCGGTGCCGTCGAGCTCATGCGGCGGATCACCACTCGGGACGGCACGGCGGAGCAGCTGAGCGGAATGACCCCGAAACGGCTCGCCGGATACCGGCTGCGGGCCGAAGGCGCCGACCCCGGGCAGGACCTCTCGGCGGTCGGCGCGCTCGGCGGGCGGTTCATCTGTCCCGGGGACCGGGAATGGCCCACCCAGCTCGACGACCTCGCGGACGCCAGACCGACCGGCCTGTGGGTGCGGGGTCCCCGCGATCTGCGGCTCTGGGCGCTGCGCTCGGTCGCCGTGGTGGGCGCCCGCGCCTGCACGCCCTACGGATCGCACATGGCGGCCGGCCTCGGCGCGGGACTCGCGGAGCTGGGGTGGGTGGTCGTGTCGGGAGCCGCGTTCGGGGTCGACGGGGCGGCGCACCGGGGCGCGCTCGCCGTCGGCGGGGCGACGGCGGCGGTACTGGCCTGCGGGGTGGACGTCCCCTACCCCCGGGGACACGCCGAACTGATCGGGCGAATCGCGGAACAGGGGCTCGTCATCGGCGAATTGCCGCCGTCCGATCATCCCACCCGCAGCAGATTCATCCTACGGAACCGGGTCATCGCCGCGTTGACGCGCGGGACGGTCGTGGTCGAGGCCGAATACCGCAGCGGTTCACTGGTCACCGCGCGCTGCGCACAGCGGCTGGGCCGCTTCACCATGGGCGTGCCGGGCCCCGCCACCAGCGGGCTGTCAGCAGGGGTCCATGAACTCCTGCGCGGAGAGGCCGTCCTGGTGACCGACGCCTCGGAAGTCGCCGAACTGGTGGGGGACATCGGCGAACTGGCTCCGGTCAGACGAGGCCCCGTGCACCCCCGGGACCTGCTGGACGCGGTCTCCGCCAGAGTCCTCGACGCACTGCCGTACCGGGGCTCCGTCAGCGGGCGGGATGTGGCCCGCACGGCCGGAACCGGCACCGACGAGGCGCTCGGCAGGCTGTACGAACTGCACTCACTGGGGTTCGTCGAACGGGATGGCGATGGATGGCAGTTGACGCCGCGGTCGACTTGCAACGGCGACGCGCGGCGAGGCGGTACTTGACCTGGAGCATTCGGGTGAAAAGGTGATGCAGATGACCTCGGCGGATCCTTCAGTGACGCCTCCGGGGCCGGCGCACGCGGCGACGGCTCCGGATCCCAGCCATGCCGGACCGGCCGGAATCGCACGGCGTCGATCCCCTATCCTGCGCGGACCGCGACATCACAGTCACGCTACGCTCACAAGGATTCCGACTCAGACATACGTCCCAGCACTTCACGGCAGAACGGCTCAAGGCACCACATGCCCCAGCACACCTCCGGGTCTGACCGCGCGGCAGTACCACCGGCTGCGCGTGGCACTGTGCGCCCCCCTGCGCCCTCCTCGCTCGACGAGTTGTGGCGTTCGTACAAGTCCACGGGCGACGAGCGGCTGCGGGAGCAGCTGATCCTGCACTACTCACCCCTGGTGAAGTACGTCGCGGGCCGGGTGAGCGTGGGCCTGCCTTCCAACGTCGAACAGGCGGACTTCGTCTCCTCGGGGGTCTTCGGACTGATCGACGCGATCGAGAAGTTCGACATCGAGCGCGCGATCAAGTTCGAGACGTACGCGATCACCCGCATCCGCGGCGCGATGATCGACGAACTGCGGGCGCTGGACTGGATCCCGCGCTCGGTGCGCCAGAAGGCGCGGGCCGTGGAGCGCGCCTACGCCACGCTGGAGGCGCAGCTGCGGCGCACCCCTTCCGAGGCGGAGGTCGCCGCGGAGATGGGTATCGCGCTGGAGGAACTGCACGCGGTTTTCAGCCAGTTGTCGCTGGCGAACGTGGTCGCGCTGGAGGAACTGCTGCATGTCGGCGGCGAGGGCGGCGACCGGCTCAGCCTGATGGACACGCTGGAGGACACCGCCGCCGACGATCCGGTGGAGGTCGCCGAGGACCGCGAGCTCAGACGGCTGCTCGCCCGGGCCATCAACACGCTCCCGGAGCGCGAGAAGACGGTCGTGACGCTCTACTACTACGAGGGCCTCACTCTCGCCGAGATCGGCAACGTGCTCGGCGTCACCGAGAGCCGGGTCAGCCAGATCCACACCAAATCGGTGCTCCAGCTGCGTGCGAAACTGGCCGACGCCGGGCGCTGAGAGCCGCTCACGGCCGGTGCCGGTCCCGGCCGCTTCGGCCACGGATCGGGGCCGTCCCCGTCCTCTCGAACACCGGTCGCCGTAGAGTGGACACGTGCCCAGGATTCGAGCGGCCTCGGTGGCCGAGCACCGGACCATGCAGCGCGGCGCCCTCCTGGACGCCGCACGCTCCCTGTTGTCCGAGGGCGGTACGGAGGCGTTGACCTTCCCCGCACTCGCCGAACGCACGGGCCTCGCCCGGTCCTCCGTGTATGAGTACTTCCGTTCCCGCGCGGCCGTGGTCGAAGAGCTCTGCGCCGTCGACTTCCCCGTCTGGGCGGCCGAGGTCGAGAACGCGATGGAGCAGGCCACCACACCCGAGGGCAAGATCGAGGCCTATGTGCGCCGACAGCTCGATCTCGTCGGGGACCGCCGCCACCGGGCGGTCGTCGCCATCTCGGCCAGCGAGCTGGACGCCGGGGCGCGCGAGAAGATCAGGGCCGCGCACGGCGGGCTGATCGCCATGATCGTCGAGGCACTCGGCGACCTGGGCCACGCCCAGCCGAGACTGGCGGCGATGCTGCTCCAGGGTTCCGTGGACGCCGCGGTGCGACGTATCGAACTGGCCGTGGCCGAGGAGCCGTCCGTGATCGCGGACACCGCCGTCGCCATGATTCTCCGAGGCGTGCAGGGCGCACAGGGCTGACGCGGCCGCCGCGTCGCGGTGAGCGCGAGCAGAACGCCGGGGGCGGCGAGCCCGTCCCCGGTCCCCGTCGCCGTTCGCCCGGACTCGGGCTCGGGCACCCCGAACACCGGAAGCAGCCGGGACGGGCCCCGCCGCAGCAGCGAGGGCGGCAGCAGCGACAGCGGATCCAGATAGGTGTCACCGCGCCGCAGCCCCCAGTGCAGACAGCCCGACGTGCAGTGGAAGGGTCCCGCCTCCACGACGGCCACCACCTGCCCCGCCGTCACCTTCTCGCCCTTCGCGACGAGAGTGCGCACCGGTTCGTACGTGGTCCGAAGCGGCGGATCGCCGCTGCCGGCCACTTCGATCGCCAGCACTCCGCGCCCCGCCACCCGCCCCGCGAACGACACCCGTCCCGGTGCGGCGGCGAGCACCGCAGCCCCCGGCTCCGCGGTGAGGTCGACGCCGCGGTGCCCCCGTCCGTAGGGGCCGGCCGGGGGCTCCCATCCCCGTACGACCGCAGGCCGCCCCGCCAGCGGCCAGGCCCGGTCGCCGTCCGGCGCCGGTGCGAGGGCCGGTGCCGGAACGGGGGCGGGGGCCGGTGCCCGTGCGGTGGCGGCCGACGGGCCGCACACGGCCGCCAGCAGGGCCACCACCGCCACCACGAGCACCTCCCGCAGACGAAGGGAGGCGGGCTCCGGTGAAGCGGCCGGATCGGTTGAGCTCGGATCAGTCGTGCATCGCATGGCAGAACCGTCCCGCAGCCCCACGATCCGCGGGGATCACGAACCGGATCTGTGGACAACCGGCCGGTTGTGGACAGCGCCGTCACCCGGCACCCGGGCCGTCCCGTACACTTCCTATGGCGATCCGGGTCACCGGGTCGACTTCGCACGCCCCGCCACCTCCCTCTCTGCGGACGGTGGCCGCGCTCCTCGGTCCCCAGTGGCACGGCGCGTCGGGGCGTCAGGCGCGACAGCAATCCTGCGGTCGCGACAACCGAGCACCTCAAGGAGTACGGCCATGGCCGTCGTCACGATGCGGGAGCTGCTGGAAAGCGGCGTCCACTTCGGTCACCAGACCCGTCGCTGGAACCCGAAGATGAAGCGCTTCATCTTCACCGAGCGCAACGGCATCTACATCATCGACCTGCTCCAGTCGCTGTCGTACATCGACCGCGCCTACGAGTTCGTCAAGGAGACCGTCGCCCACGGCGGCTCCATCATGTTCGTGGGTACGAAGAAGCAGGCCCAGGAGGCCATCGCCGAGCAGGCGACGCGCGTCGGCATGCCGTACGTCAACCAGCGTTGGCTCGGTGGCATGCTCACCAACTTCTCCACCGTCTACAAGCGCCTTCAGCGTCTGAAGGAGCTCGAGCTCATCGACTTCGAGGACGTGGCCGCCTCCGGCCTCACCAAGAAGGAGCTCCTGGTCCTCTCCCGCGAGAAGGCCAAGCTGGAGAAGACCCTCGGTGGTATCCGCGAGATGCAGAAGGTGCCGAGCGCCGTCTGGATCGTCGACACCAAGAAGGAGCACATCGCCGTCGGTGAGGCGCGCAAGCTCCACATCCCGGTCGTCGCGATCCTCGACACCAACTGTGACCCCGACGAGGTCGACTACAAGATTCCGGGCAACGACGACGCGATCCGCTCCGTCACCCTGCTCACCCGCGTGATCGCCGACGCCGTCGCCGAGGGCCTCATCGCCCGTTCCGGTGCCGCCACCGGTGACTCGAAGCCGGGCGAGAAGGCCGCCGGCGAGCCGCTCGCCGAGTGGGAGCGCGACCTGCTCGAGGGCGACAAGAAGGCCGACGCCGAGGTGCAGACCTCCGCCGAGACCGAGAAGGTCGCGGACGCCGAGGCCACCGAGGCCCCCGCCGCCGAGGCTGCTGCCGAGGCTCCGGCCGCGGACGCCGAGCAGGCCTGACACCCGTCACGGCTGAAGACGGCGGGGGTAGGTGCCACAAGCACCGCCCCCGCCGTTCACCCGTAGATCTTTCAGACTTCGAGAGAGAAACACAGACTCATGGCGAACTACACCGCCGCTGACGTCAAGAAGCTCCGCGAGCTGACCGGCGCCGGCATGATGGACTGCAAGAAGGCGCTCGACGAGGCCGACGGCAACGTCGACAAGGCCGTCGAGGCGCTCCGTATCAAGGGTCAGAAGGGCGTCGCCAAGCGCGAAGGCCGTTCTGCCGAGAACGGTGCCGTCGTCTCCCTCATCTCCGAGGACCAGACGTCCGGTGTTCTGCTGGAGCTGAAGTGCGAGACGGACTTCGTCGCCAAGGGTGAGAAGTTCCAGAACGTCGCGAACACCCTCGCCGCGCACGTCGCCGCCACCTCCCCGGCCGACATCCAGGCGCTGCTCGCCTCCGAGATCGAGGCCGGCAAGACCGTCCAGGCGTACGTCGACGAGGCCAACGCCAACCTCGGCGAGAAGATCGTCCTGGACCGCTTCGCGCAGTTCTCCGGCGCGTTCGTCTCCGCGTACATGCACCGCACCATGCCCGACCTGCCGCCGCAGATCGGTGTTCTGGTCGAGCTGGACAAGGCCGACGCCGAGCTGGCCAAGGGCATCGCGCAGCACATCGCCGCGTTCGCCCCGAAGTACCTGTCCCGTGATGACGTCCCGGCCGAGGTCGTCGAGGCCGAGCGCCGCGTCGCCGAGGAGACCACGCGCGCCGAGGGCAAGCCCGAGGCCGCGCTCCCGAAGATCGTCGAGGGTCGCGTCAACGGCTTCTTCAAGGAGGCCACCCTCCTCGGCCAGCCGTACGCGCTGGACAACAAGAAGTCCGTCCAGAAGGTCCTGGACGAGGCCGGTGTCACCCTGAAGCGCTTCTCGCGCATCAAGGTCGGCATCTGAGTCCGTCCGCGAACAACGGTGGGCCCCGATAGGGTCTAGTGCAGTCGTCGGCCGCACTCACGCCGTACGACCGCAGATCTGACGAGGAGGCCATTGCCGCTGAGGGACACCAGACCCACCGGCAATGGCCTTCTTCGTATGTGCACGAGGAGAATCTCCATGAACAAGGGCGCGGACGCCGCAAAAGGTGACCACAAGCGCGACGACGGCAAGGTGCCCGGACGCTTCATGCTGAAGCTGTCCGGAGAGGCGTTCGCCGGCGGCGGGGGTCTCGGTGTCGACCCCGACGTCGTACACGCCATCGCCCGGGAAATCGCGGCGGTCGTCCGTGACGGCGCGGAAATCGCGGTCGTCATCGGCGGCGGCAACTTCTTCCGCGGCGCCGAGCTCCAGCAGCGCGGCATGGACCGGGCCCGGTCCGACTACATGGGCATGCTCGGCACGGTCATGAACTGCCTGGCGCTCCAGGACTTCCTGGAGAAGGAAGGCATCGACTCCCGCGTCCAGACCGCCATCACCATGGGGCAGGTCGCGGAGCCGTACATCCCGCTGCGCGCCGTGCGCCATCTGGAGAAGGGCCGCGTCGTCATCTTCGGCGCCGGCATGGGGATGCCCTACTTCTCCACCGACACCACCGCAGCCCAGCGCGCCCTGGAGATCGACGCAGAGGCCCTTCTGATGGGCAAGAACGGGGTGGACGGGGTCTACGACTCCGACCCGAAGAGCAACCCCGACGCGGTGAAGTTCGACGCGCTCGAGTACAGCGAGGTTCTCGCCCGCGATCTCAAGGTCGCCGACGCCACCGCCATCACGCTCTGCCGCGACAACGACCTGCCGATCCTCGTCTTCGAGCTCACCGCCACCGGCAATATCGCCCGCGCGGTCAAGGGTGAGAAGATCGGCACGCTCGTGAGTGACCGGAGCACCCGGGTCTGAGGACCGGGGGACCTTCCCGGAGTACCACGGGAAGGTCCGGGCCCCCGGGGTCATCCCCGGGACCGGCCCCGAAGGATGGACAACGGCCTGCCGGTCGGACACCGTGCAGGTGAGGACGCGACGCAGGATCCGCCGGGCCCGGGCACGACGGGCCCACTCAAGACACGCAGGAGCACGTGGTGATCGAAGAAACCCTCCTCGAGGCCGAGGAGAAGATGGAGAAGGCCGTCGTCGTCGCGAAAGAGGACTTCGCCGCGATCCGTACCGGCCGTGCGCACCCCGCGATGTTCAACAAGATCGTCGCCGACTACTACGGCGCGCTGACCCCGATCAACCAGCTCGCCTCGTTCTCGGTGCCCGAGCCGCGTATGGCCGTCGTGACGCCGTTCGACAAGACCGCGCTGCGCAACATCGAGCAGGCGATCCGTGACTCGGACCTCGGCGTCAACCCGAGCAACGACGGCAACATCATCCGGGTGACCTTCCCGGAGCTCACCGAGGAGCGCCGCCGCGACTACATCAAGGTCGCCAAGGGCAAGGCCGAGGACTCCAAGATCTCCATCCGCGCCGTGCGCCGCAAGGCCAAGGAGACCCTCGACAAGCTGGTCAAGGACAAGGAGTCGGGCGAGGACGAGGTACGTCGCGCCGAGAAGGAGCTCGACGACACCACCGCGAAGTACGTCGCGCAGGTCGACGAGCTGCTCAAGCACAAGGAAGCCGAGCTGCTCGAAGTCTGATGAACGACTCTTCCTGGGGCGCCCCGCAGGGAGCCGGTCGCTGGGGTGCGCCCGAGATGCGGGCTGCCCCGGCGGGTCCTGCTTACGATGTGCATGACGCCCAGCAGACTCGGCCCATGCCCATCGTGCCGGACGATCCCGACGCAGGTAGAGACGCTGACGACCGTGATGACCGGGACCAGGGGGCCGGACGCCTGAGCGGCGGCCCCCTGTTCCGTGACGAGAAGCCGCAGGAGCCCATGTCCACCGCGCCGCCGCCCCCGCAGAAGAAACGTGCGGGCCGTGACCTGCGAGCCGCCATAGGGGTCGGTGTGGGGCTCGGCGCCGTCATCGTCGCCTCGCTGTTCATCGTCAAGGACGTCTTCGTCGGTGTCGTCGCCGTCGCCGTCGTCGTGGGCCTGTGGGAGCTGACCTCCCGGCTCCAGGAGCGCAAGGGCATCAAGGCGCCGCTCGTGCCGCTGGCGGTGGGCGGCGCGGCGATGGTGGTCGCCGGCTACGCGAAGGGCGCCGAAGGCGCCTGGGTGGCGATGGCGCTGACCGCGCTCGCGGTCCTCGTCTGGCGCATGACCGAGCCGCCCGAGGGCTACCTCAAGGACGTCACGGCCGGTGTGTTCGCGGCGTTCTACGTGCCGTTCCTCGCCACGTTCGTCGCCATGCTCCTGGCCGCCGACGACGGGCCGCAGCGGGTGCTCACCTTCCTGCTGCTGACCGTGGTCAGCGACACGGGTGCGTACGCCGTCGGCTGGCGCTTCGGGAAGCACAAGCTCGCACCGCGCATCAGCCCCGGAAAGACCCGGGAGGGTCTGTTCGGGGCCATCGCCTTCGCGATGGTGGCCGGTGCGCTGTGCATGCAGTTCCTGATCGACGGCGGTTCCTGGTGGCAGGGGCTGCTGCTCGGGCTCGCCGTCGCGGCCAGCGCCACGCTCGGCGACCTCGGCGAGTCGATGATCAAACGGGACCTCGGGATCAAGGACATGGGCACGCTGCTGCCGGGGCACGGCGGCATCATGGACCGGCTCGACTCGCTGCTGCCGACCGCCCCGGTGGTCTGGCTGCTGCTGGTGCTGTTCGTCGGCTCCGGCTGAGATCACGGCGCTGACCTGCGTTTCTTTGAGTGAGGGCCCGCTGTCCACAGGACGGCGGGCCCTCACTGTTCCGTCTGCGACACTGGATGAACCATGCCTAAGCCCGGAGAACTCACTTTCGTCGCGCCCCGCGGAGCCAAGAAGCCGCCGCGGCACCTCGCTGACCTCACGCCCGCCGAGCGCAAGGAAGCCGTCGCCGCGATCGGCGAGAAGCCGTTCCGCGCCCAGCAGCTCTCGCAGCACTACTTCGCGCGGTACGCGCACGACCCGGCCGAGTGGACCAACATCCCGGCCGCGTCGCGGGACAAGCTCGCCGAGGCGATGTTCCCCGATCTGATGTCCGTGGTCCGCCACATCAGCTGCGACGACGACACCACCCGCAAGACGCTCTGGAAGCTGCACGACGGGACGCTCGTCGAGTCCGTCCTGATGCGCTACCCGGAGCGGGTGACGATGTGCATCTCCTCCCAGGCGGGATGCGGGATGAACTGCCCGTTCTGTGCGACGGGGCAGGCCGGTCTCGACCGCAATCTGTCGACCGCCGAGATCGTCCACCAGATCGTGGACGGGATGCGGGCGCTGCGCGACGGCGAGGTCCCCGGCGGGCCGGCGCGACTCTCCAACATCGTCTTCATGGGCATGGGCGAGCCGCTGGCCAACTACAACCGGGTGGTCGGCGCGATCCGCCGGCTGACCGACCCCGAGCCGGACGGGCTGGGGCTCTCGCAGCGCGGGATCACCGTCTCCACGGTGGGCCTGGTGCCTGCGATGCTCCGCTTCGCCGACGAGGGCTTCAAGTGCCGTCTCGCCGTCTCGCTGCACGCGCCGGACGACGAGCTGCGCGACACCCTCGTTCCCGTGAACACGCGCTGGAAGGTGGGCGAGGTGCTGGACGCCGCGTGGGAGTACGCGGAGAAGTCCGGTCGCCGCATCTCCATCGAGTACGCGCTGATCCGTGACATCAACGACCAGGCATGGCGCGGTGACCGGCTCGGCCGGCTCCTCAAGGGCAAGCGGGTGCACGTCAACCTGATCCCGCTGAACCCCACGCCCGGTTCCAAGTGGACCGCCTCGCGGCCCGAGGACGAGAAGGCGTTCGTCGAGGCGATCGCGGCCCACGGGGTGCCGGTGACGGTGCGGGACACCCGCGGCCAGGAGATCGACGGAGCCTGCGGGCAGCTGGCGGCGGCCGAGCGCTGAGGCCACTCCCGGACGGGCCCGGGAGCCCGTGTAGCCTGGGCCCGAAATCAACTTCATATTCCGACAGGGGAGCGCCACAGCGCTGAGAGTGCGGCACCGAGGACAGGTCGGCCGCAGACCCTCTGAACCTCGCCCGGGTCATTCCGGGTAGGAAGTTCGGTCATCAACTCATGCTGTTGCGCCCTGCCCGCTTCTCCGCGGGCGGGGCCGCGTCTCTTCCTGGCCAAAACCCAGGAGGAATCCACAATGAGCACCACGCGCAGGACCAGGCAGCTCGCGGCATCGGCCGCCGTCGCCGCGCTCGGCGTCACCGCACTCGCCGGGTGCGGCGGTTCCGGCGACCGGTCCGCCGGAGACGGCTCCACGAAGGGCTCGGGCTCCAAGACCGTGACCCTCGTCAGCCACGACTCCTTCAACGCCTCCGAGGACGTACTGAAGGAGTTCACCGCGGAGACCGGTTACACCGTCAAGGTGCTGAAGAGCGGCGACGCGGGTGTCGCGCTCAACCAGGAGATCCTGACCAAGGGCTCCCCGCGCGGCGACGTGTTCTTCGGCGTCGACAACACGCTGCTCTCCCGCGCCCTCGACAGCGGCCTCTTCACGCCGTACGAGGCGAAGGGCATCGACCGGGTCGCGGCGGACACCCGGCTCGACGCGGACAAGCACCGGGTCACTCCGATCGACACCGGCGACATCTGCGTCAACTACGACAAGAAGTACTTCGCCGACAAGAAGCTCGCGCCGCCGCGGTCCTTCGACGACCTGGCGAAGCCCGCGTACAAGAACCTCCTCGTCACCGAGAACGCCGGAACGTCCTCGCCCGGCCTCGGTTTCCTCCTCGGCACCGTCGCCGCCTACGGCGAGAAGGGCTACCAGGACTACTGGAAGAAGCTGAAGAGCAACGGCGTCAAGGTCGTCGACGGCTGGGAACAGGCGTACAACGAGGAGTTCTCCGGTTCCGCGGGCGGCAAGAAGGCCAAGGCCGACCGGCCACTCGTCGTCTCGTACGCCTCCAGCCCGCCCGTCGAGGTGCTGTACGCGAAGCCGCAGCCGGCCGAGGCACCCACCGGTGTCGCCACCGGGACCTGCTTCCGGCAGATCGAGTTCGCCGGCCTGCTGGACGGTGCGAAGAACGAGGCGGGCGGCAAGGCCCTGCTGGACTTCCTGATCAGCAAGAAGTTCCAGGAGGACATGCCGCTCAACATGTTCGTGAACCCGGTCACCAAGGACGCGAAGCTGCCTGAGCTCTTCACGAAGTTCGGCGCGACGGTGGACAGGCCGACGACCGTGGCCCCGGACCTCATCGCCAAGAACCGTGAGCAGTGGGTCCAGTCGTGGTCCTCGCTCGTAGTGAAGTAACGAAGACCCCCGTACGCGGACCGGACGCGGGCGGGAAG
The DNA here is from genome assembly GCF_053593015.1 of Streptomyces sp. NPDC002403. Taxonomy (NCBI): domain Bacteria; kingdom Bacillati; phylum Actinomycetota; class Actinomycetes; order Kitasatosporales; family Streptomycetaceae; genus Streptomyces; species Streptomyces sp. NPDC002403. Next base: position 79,636 of record NZ_JBSFBQ010000023.1, read on the forward strand.
GCTGCCCGCGACCGGTCGGTCCGGCCTTCGCGGGCGCGGGGTGCTCGTGCGAAGGCCCGGCGCGGGAGCGCGGTGCGGCTCGGCCTGATGGCCGTGCCCCTCACGTTCTTCGCGCTGTTCTTCGCCTACCCGGTCGCCGCGATCGTCGGCCGGGGCCTGAAGGCGGACGGCGTCTGGCAGTTCGGCCGGATCGGCGAGGTGCTGACCCGGCCGGACATCCGCGAGGTCCTCTGGTTCACCAGCTGGCAGGCGCTCGCCTCGACCGCGCTGACCCTGTTGATCGCGCTGCCCGGCGCCTATGTCTTCGCCCGTTTCGACTTCCCCGGCAAACAACTGCTGCGGGCGGTCGTCACGGTGCCGTTCGTCCTGCCGACCGTGGTCGTCGGCACGGCCTTCCTGGCACTGCTGGGGCGCGGCGGATTCCTCGACGAGCTCTGGGGCGTACGGCTCGACACCACCGTCTGGGCGATTCTGCTCGCCCATGTCTTCTTCAACTACGCGGTGGTCGTGCGGACGGTCGGCGGGCTGTGGGCCCAGCTCGACCCCCGGCAGGAGGAGGCCGCAAGGGTGCTGGGTGCGGGACGGTTCGCCGCCTGGCGGCGGGTCACCCTGCCGGCCCTCGCGCCCGCCGTGGCCGCGGCCGCGCTGATGGTCTTCCTCTTCACCTTCACCTCCTTCGGTGTCGTGCAGATCCTCGGCGGTCCCGGTTTCTCCACGCTGGAGGTGGAGATCTACCGGCAGACCGCGCAGCTGCTCGCCCTGCCGACGGCCGCCGTGCTGACGCTGGTGCAGTTCGCCGCGGTCGGCGCGATCCTCGCCGTGCACGCGTGGACCGCACGGCGCCGGGAGACCGCGCTGAAGCTGGTCGACCCGGCGCAGACCGCGCGCAGGCCGCGCGGCGCCGGGCAATGGGCACTGCTCTGCGGGGTTCTGCTGACCGTACTGCTGCTGATCCTGCTGCCGCTCGGGGTGCTCGTCGAGCGCTCCTTCGACACCGGCGGCGGGCACGGTCTCGACTTCTACCGCGCCCTGGCGTCCGTGGACGCGGGCGGCGGTACGTTCCTGGTCGCGCCGCTCGAAGCGATCTGGAACTCCTTGCAGTACGCGCTGGTCGCGACGGCCATCGCGCTCGTCATCGGCGGGCTGGCCACCGCGGCGCTGACCCGGCGTGCCGGGCGCCTCGTGCGCGGCTTCGACGCGCTGCTGATGCTGCCGCTCGGAGTGTCCGCGGTCACCGTCGGCTTCGGCTTCCTGATCACGCTGGACAAGCCCCCGCTGGATCTGCGGACCTCCTGGATCCTGGTGCCGCTCGCCCAGGCGCTGGTCGGTGTGCCCTTCGTCGTACGGACCATGCTGCCCGTGCTGCGCGCGGTGGACGGGCGGCTGAGGGAGGCGGCGGCGGTGCTCGGGGCGTCGCCGCTGCGGGCCTGGCGCGAGGTCGATCTGCCGCTGGTGCGGCGGGCGTTGCTGGTAGCGGCCGGTTTCGCGTTCGCCGTCTCGCTCGGCGAGTTCGGCGCGACGGTCTTCATCGCGCGGCCCGACCGCCCGACGCTGCCGGTCGCCGTGGCCCGGCTGCTGGGGCGGGCCGGGGAGCTCAACTACGGCCAGGCGATGGCCCTCAGCACCATCCTGATGGTGGTCTGCGCCGTCTCGCTGCTGCTGCTCGAACGTATCCGCACGGACCGGTCCGGGGAGTTCTAGAGATGCTGACACTGGAATCGGCCACGGTCCGCTTCGGCGAGCGGGCGGCGCTCGACGCGGTGGACCTGGAAGTCGCCGAGCACGAGACCGTGTGTGTGCTCGGGCCGAGCGGAAGCGGCAAGTCCACTCTGCTGCGGGTGGTCGCCGGACTGCACCCGCCGGACAGCGGACGGGTGCTGCTGGACGGCACCGACCAGGCCGGGGTGCCGGTGCACCGGCGCGGTCTGGGCCTGATGTTCCAGGACCACCAGCTCTTCCCGCACCGGGACGTGGGCGCCAATGTCGCGTTCGGGCTGCGGATGCACGGGGTGTCGCGCCGCGACCAGGAGCGCAGGGTCGGCGAACTCCTCGACCTGGTGGGCCTGCCCGGCGCCGAACGGCGTGCCGTCGCCGCGCTGTCCGGCGGCGAGCAGCAGCGCGTCGCCCTCGCGCGGGCCCTTGCCCCGCGCCCCAAGCTGCTGATGCTGGACGAGCCGCTCGGCCAGCTCGACCGCGGTCTGCGTGAACGGCTCGTCGTCGAACTGCGTACGCTCTTCGGGCAGTTGGGCACGACAGTGCTCGCGGTCACGCACGACCAGGGCGAGGCGTTCGCCCTCGCCGACCGGGTGGTGGTGATGCGCGACGGACGGATCGCCCAGGCGGGCACCCCGCTGGAGGTCTGGCAGCGGCCCGCCTCCGCGTTCGTCGCCCGGTTCCTCGGCTTCGACAACGTGGTCGAGGCGACGGTGACCGGTGCTGTCGCCGACACGGTGTGGGGCGGGGTGCCGGTGCCCGCGGGCTCGCCGCAGGGGGCGTGCGACCTGCTGGTGCGTCCGGCCGGGGTCCGGATCGGCGCCCCGGACGAGGGGCTGCGCTGCGTGGTCGGGACACGTACGTTCCGGGGCAATCACGTCGCCGTACGGCTGATGCCGGAGCGCGGTCCGGTCCTGGAGGCGGAGTGCGCGTTGCGGGACGCGCCCGAGGAGGGCGCGGCGGTCGGGGCGGGCTTCGACGCGGCGGAGACCGTCGTGCTGCCCGCCCGCTTCTGACCGGGCGCGTTCACCGCACCGGATCATCAGGGGACGGCCCCGGTCGCGGGAACCGGCCGCCGGCCGGACGATTGCCTGATGCCCCGGAGCGCGGTTCCGGCCGCCCCCGGGGTCCTTCGGCACGTCTTCGCGGGCAGCCCCCGGGGGGTGTGCGGCAGATCCGGAACGACTCCGGGAAGGACAGGGACAATGACCGAGTCAGCACGCGAGGGCATCGACATCACCCGCATCCTCGACGCCCCGCGGGAACGGGTCTTCGAGGCCTGGACGACGCCCGAGCACTTCGCGGCCTGGTTCGGCGGCGACGCCGAGGTGCCGCTCGACCGGGTGTCGATGGACGTCAGGCCCGGTGGCGACTGGAGCCTGGTCATGGTGGTGCCGGGCACCGAGATGCCGTTCCACGGGGTCTACCGGGAGGTGGTGGCACCCGAGCGGCTGGTGCTCACGATGAAGGACGCCTCCGCGCCCGCCGGCAGCGACGGCGAGATCATCACCGCCACCTTCACCGACCGCGGCGACAGGACCACCGAGCTGGTCTTCCGGCAGCGCGGCGGCAACCTCACGCCCGAGCAGTACGCGGCGGCCGAGGACGGCTGGGAGGCCTTCTTCGACGCGCTGGTGGCCCGGCTCGCGTCCTTCTGACCGGGCGGCCCTGCGCCGCCGACCGCCGGGCGAGTGCCCCTGGGCCTCGTCCGCCGTGTCCACGAGCGCGATCCGGGACTCCACCGGATCCGAACCGCCCGGCGAGAAGACGGCGCCGGCCGTGTCGGCGGCCGGCAGGGCGGCGCCGCGGTCGGTCAGGTCGGCGGACTGGACCCGGTGGCCGCCGAGCGTCCCCGGGGCGACCGCCGCGTCGAATGCGGCGAGCGACTCGGTCTCGGGGACGGGCGGGGGACCGGTGCTGTCCGGATTGTCCACGTCGTCGTGCCAGGTAGCTGCCGCCGGACCGGCCCCGGTCCGGCGGCGTGCGTCCTCAGGCCGTCAGCGGCAGTGCGGCCAGCTCCGCGATCAGCCAGGTCAGCGGGGCGAAGACGAGCAGCAGCGCGACGGCGCGCAGGGCAGTCGCGGCACGCAGGGCCGAGGCCGGGGCGCCGAGCCGCAGCAGCGCCTGCGAGGTCTGCTCGCGCGCCTGTCTCGCCTCCAGGGCCGAGGTCAGCAGCGTCGCCGTCGTGCAGCCGAGAACGAGCACCGCGCCCAGCTCCGTGAGCGGGCCGAGGGGGTGTGCGTCCGTCCCGTACAGCGCGTAGCCGGCGACGGCCGCGGAGAGCACCGCGCAGACCACGCCGAGCGGTCGGCCGATCCGGCGCGACTCGTCCATCAGCACCCGGCCCGCCAGCAGACGTACGGCGCCGGGGCGCACCGACTGCAGCAGTCGTCCGCACAGATGGGCCAGGCCCGGACCCGCCACGGCCAGCCCGACCGCCGTCAGCGTCCAGCCCACCAGCACCCCGGCCGGGGTGGCGTCGAGCCTGCCGGGCAGCGGGAGCAGCCTGTGAACGTCGCCCCGGCTCATGTACGCCTCGACGGCGAGACCGGCCGCGGTCAGCGCCACGCCCCACGGCAGCCCCGTCGGGGGAGCCGCCGGATCGGGCGCCTCCGGCTCGGTCAGGACGTCCGAGGAGGTGTCGTCCGGGGCCGCCGTCGAGACCGGTCCGGCGCGCAGCGCGAGCGCGCTCGCACCCGCCGCGGTCACCGGGACCAGGGCCAGCAGCACGAGCACGGCGGCGAGCGGCAGCGGGGCCTCGGCGTCGAGCGGCCCGGCCGCGGCGCCGTCGAACGGCAGCCCGGTCAGGTCACCGCGCAGATGCAGGAAGAACAGCAGAGCCACCATCGACCCGAGGGTGCAGGAGACGGCGGTGGAGACCGCGGCGAGCACCGCGAGCCGGACCGGCCCGAGTCCCACGGCGGACAGCCCGGAACGCGGCCGGGTGCTCGGGTCCGTACGGGCCACCGCGACCGCGAACTGCACGGTGGCGGCGAGCGGCACGAAGCACCACAGCAGGCGCAGCACGGCCGCGGCGGAGTGGGCCGGGTGCCCCGACGCGTAGCTCAGGGTGCACAGCAGGAGGAAGCCGACTCCGGCGGAGGCGGCGGCGACCAGCAGCCGCCGCAGCAGGACCAGCGGATGGGAACCCCGGGCTAGACGGAGAGCGAGCACGCCGCGCGGCCCTCCGTATCGGATACGGCGGGCAGGGCGACGGTGGCGACGCGGCGGCCGTCCAGCAGCGGGACCGTGCGGTCGGCGAGGGCGGCGATCTCCGGGTCATGGGTGGCGAGCACGATCGTGATGCGGTGCGAACGGGCCGCGCTGGTGAGGGTGCGCAGCACGTGCGTCCGGTCACTGCGGTGCAGGGTCGCGGTCGGCTCGTCGGCGAAGATCACCGTGGGGGCGGCGGCCAGGGCACGGGCCACGGCGATCCGCTGGCGCTGTCCCTGGAGCAGGGTGTGCGGCCGCTGCCTGGCGCAGCCGCCGATGTCGAGCCGCTCCAGCCACTCCAGGGCGGCCTTCTTCGCCTCCCGGCGCGGGGCGCCGCGCAGCAGCAGCGGAAGGGCCGTGTTCTCCCAGGTGTTCAGCTCGGGCACCAGCTGGGGCTCGGGGGCGATCCAGCCGAACCTGTCGCGGCGCAGCCGTTCACGCAGCCGGGGCCCCATGGTGTGGACGGGGACGCTGTTGAACCACACCTCGCCCTGCTCGGGCACCAGCTGACCGGACAGGCAGTGCAGCAGGGTCGTCTTGCCGCAGCCCCGGGGGCCGGTCACGGCGAGGATCTCGCCGTCACGGACGCCCAGGGAGACGCCGCCGAGCGCGGGTGAGCCGTTGTGGGAATGGTGCAGGGAACGCGCCCAGATCACGTCGTTGTCCGGCGGGGCCACCATGGCGTACACCTCGGTTCAGATCGTAATTCCCGTCCCCCGTACGGGGGAACGAAGAGAAGGCCGATCGGTCACTCGGCACCGTAAGGATTCGAACCGCGGTGAGCGCACAGCACACGGCCCGGATGCGCCCCTTCCCACTCGAATGGGCGCATCCGGGCCGTGTGGACCGTATGAGGATGACGGCTGGAAGCCGGTCAAGCAGTGGTCAAGCGATGGTCAAGCCGAAAGGCCGTCCGACCGGCGGCCGATCCGTGGTCGGCCGGCCGGTCGTGGTGCCGGTCAGAGCTTGGTCCATGCCTCCGTGAGGACGGTGCGCAGGATGCCCTCGATCTCGTCGAACGTCGACTGGTCGGAGACCAGCGGCGGCGCGAGCTGGACGACCGGGTCGCCGCGGTCGTCGGCCCGGCAGTACAGGCCGTTGTCGTACAGCGCCTTGGAGAGGAAGCCGTACAGTACGCGCTCGGTCTCCTCGTCGGTGAAGGTCTCCTTGGTGGCCTTGTCCTTCACCAGCTCGATGCCGTAGAAGAAGCCGTTGCCGCGGACGTCGCCGACGATCGGCAGGTCGAGCAGCTTCTGCAGCGTCGTGAAGAAGGCGTTCTCGTTGTCCAGGACGTGCTGGTTGAGGCCCTCGCGCTCGAAGATGTCGAGGTTGGCGAGGCCGACCGCCGCGGAGACCGGGTGGCCACCGAAGGTGTAGCCGTGCAGGAAGGTGTTGTCACCCTCGTAGAACGGTGCGGCGATGCGGTCCGAGACGATGCAGGCACCGATCGGGGAGTAGCCCGAGGTCATGCCCTTGGCGCAGGTGATCATGTCCGGCACGTAGCCGAACTTGTCGCAGGCGAACATCGTGCCGAGGCGGCCGAAGGCGCAGATGACCTCGTCGGAGACGAGCAGCACGTCGTACTTGTCGCAGATCTCGCGGACGCGCTGGAAGTATCCGGGCGGCGGCGGGAAGCAGCCACCGGCGTTCTGCACCGGCTCCAGGAAGACCGCGGCGACGGTCTCCGGGCCCTCGAAGAGGATCTCCTGCTCGATCTGGTCGGCGGCCCAGCGGCCGAACGCCTCGGGGTCGTCGCCGTGGATCGGGGCGCGGTAGATGTTGGTGTTCGGCACCTTGTGCGCGCCGGGGACCAGCGGCTCGAAGGGGGCCTTCAGGGCCGGCAGGCCGGTGATGGACAGGGCGCCCTGCGGGGTGCCGTGGTAGGCGACCGCGCGCGAGATGACCTTGTACTTGGTCGGCTTGCCCTGGAGCTTGAAGTACTGCTTGGCCAGCTTCCAGGCGGTCTCCACGGCCTCGCCGCCACCGGTGGTGAAGAAGACCTTGTTGAGGTCGCCCGGAGCGTAGTCGGCCAGGCGCTCGGCCAGCTCGACGGCCTTCGGGTGGGCGTAGGACCACACCGGGAAGAAGCCCAGCTCCTGGCCCTGCTTGTAGGCCGCCTCGGCGAGCTCGTGACGGCCGTGACCGGCGTTGACCACGAACAGGCCGGAGAGGCCGTCCAGGTAACGCTTGCCCTGGTCGTCGAAGATGTAGGTGCCCTCGCCACGCACGATGGTGGGAACGGGCGCGTTCTCGTAGTCCGACATGCGGGTGAAGTGCATCCACAGGTGGTCGTACGCGGTTCGGCTGAGGTCCTTGCTCACGGCTATCGGGTTCCCCACATATAGGTCTGCTTCTTGAGCTTCAGGTACACGAAGCTCTCGGTGGAGCGCACACCGGGGAGGGCCCGGATGCGTTTGTTGATCGTTTCCAGCAGGTGGTCGTCGTCCTCGCAGACGATCTCCACCATCAGGTCGAAGGAGCCCGCGGTCATCACCACGTACTCGCACTCGGCCATGGCCGACAGCGCTTCCGCGACGGGATCGAGGTCGCCCTCGACATTGATGCCGACCATCGCCTGCCGCCGGAACCCCACGGTGAGGGGATCGGTGACGGCGACGATCTGCATCACGCCCTGATCGAGCAGCTTCTGGACGCGCTGTCGCACGGCCGCCTCGGAGAGGCCGACGGCCTTGCCTATCGCGGCGTACGGACGGCGTCCGTCCTCCTGGAGCTGCTCGATGATTGCGAGGGAGACGGCATCGACCGCTGGTGACGATCCGTTCCCGGTCCTGGAGTCTGCGCTGCGACTGGCCACGCATCCACTGTGCACCGGGACTCGTCGGTCTGGCAACCCCAGATCGATGAAATTCGTTGTCTGAGGGTCCAGATCTCACTGAATCCGAAGTTCACGGCGGTTGGGCATGTCGAAAGCGACACCCGAGCGACTACCCTGGGCATCTCACCCATTGGACGTGTCGACAGGAGGGGTGGTTGTGACCACCGAGGTGCGCCGTCTGCGCAACTACATCAACGGAGAATTCCGGGACGCCGCTGACGGGCGGACCATCGATGTGATCAACCCGGTGACGGAAGAGGTCTACGCGACCTCGCCGCTCTCCGGGCAGGCCGATGTCGATGCCGCGATGGACGCCGCCGCGGCCGCTTTCCCCGCCTGGCGCGACGCCACGCCCGCCGAGCGTCAGAAGGCACTGCTGAAGATCGCCGACGCCTTCGAGGAGCGCGCCGAGGACCTCATCGCCGCCGAGTCGGAGAACACCGGCAAGCCGCTCGAACTCACCCGCACCGAAGAGGTCCCCCCGATGGTGGACCAGATCCGCTTCTTCGCGGGTGCGGCGCGGCTGCTCGAGGGCCGCTCGGCCGGCGAGTACATGGAGGGCCTGACCTCCATCATCCGGCGTGAGCCGGTCGGTGTCTGCGCGCAGGTCGCGCCGTGGAACTACCCGATGATGATGGCCGTCTGGAAGTTCGCCCCGGCGCTCGCCGCGGGCAACACCGTCGTCATCAAGCCGTCCGACACCACCCCGGCGTCGACCGTGCTGATCGCCGAGATCATCGGCCAGATCCTGCCCAAGGGCGTCTTCAACGTCATCTGCGGCGACCGGGACACCGGCCGCGCGATGGTCGAGCACCCGACCCCGGCGATGGCCTCCATCACCGGCTCGGTGCGGGCCGGCATGCAGGTCGCCGAGTCCGCCTCCAAGGACGTCAAGCGGGTCCACCTGGAGCTCGGCGGCAAGGCCCCGGTCGTCGTGTTCGAGGACACCGACATCGCCAAGGCCGTCGAGGGCATCTCCGTCGCGGGCTACTTCAACGCCGGTCAGGACTGTACGGCCGCCACCCGCGTCCTGGTCCACGAGTCCATCCACGACGAGTTCGTCACCGCGCTCGCCAAGGCCGCCGCCGACACCAAGACGGGGCAGCCGGACGACGAGGACGTGCTGTACGGCCCGCTCAACAACGCCAACCAGCTCAAGCAGGTCAGCGGCTTCATCGAGCGGCTCCCCGCGCACGCCAAGGTCGAGGCGGGCGGCCACCGGGTCGGCGACAAGGGCTACTTCTACGCCCCGACCGTCGTCTCCGGCCTCAAGCAGGACGACGAGATCGTCCAGAACGAGGTCTTCGGCCCGGTCATCACCGTCCAGAAGTTCACGGACGAGGCCCAGGCCGTGGAGTACGCCAACGGCGTCGAGTACGCCCTGGCCTCCTCGGTGTGGACCAAGGACCACGCCCGCGCCATGCGGATGTCCAAGAACCTCGACTTCGGCTGCGTGTGGATCAACACCCACATCCCGCTCGTCGCCGAGATGCCGCACGGCGGCTTCAAGAAGTCCGGCTACGGCAAGGACCTCTCCGCGTACGGCTTCGAGGACTACACCCGCATCAAGCACGTCATGACCTCGCTCGACGACTGATACCTCGTCAGCAGGCAGGTCGCGGCCCCGGGCGCACGCCCGGGGCCGTCTCCGTTCCCCGGCACCGATCCGCGCCCCGGCATCGACAGGGTGTGCGGACGGAGCGTGTGCCGCTGGACGGTTGGTCCATTGCCCGCCCCGCCGGCCGACCGGCATCCTGCGCAGGTGCGAGCAACCCCGAAGAACCCCATGTCCCGCCGGTCCCTGCTGCGCGCCCTCGGAGCCACGGCCGCCGGTGTCACGCTGGCCGGCTGCGGAGTGCCCGCCGCCTACGTGGAGCCCGGCGACCGCGCCGGACGCGACACCTCGGCGAGCGACCACACGCTGCACTTCGCGAACTGGCCCCTCTACATCGACACCGACGACAAGAACGAGTCGAAGCGGCCCACCCTGGACGCCTTCGGCAGGCGGACCGGGATCTCCGTCACGTACACCGAGGAGATCAACGACAACGACGAGTTCTTCGGGAAGATCAGCCCGGCACTGATGAACCACCAGGAGACCGGCCGCGACCTGATCGTCATCAGCGACTGGATGTCCGCCCGGTTCGTGAGGCTGGGCTGGGTGCAGGAGATGGACCGGGCGAAGCAGCCGAACGTCGCCAAGTACCTGGACCCGCAGCTGCGTTCACCCGCCTTCGACAAGGGCCGGATGCACAGCGTCCCCTGGCAGTCCGGGATCACCGGCATCGCGTACAACCGCAAGAAGCTCGGCCGCGAGATCAAGCACCTGAGCGATCTGTGGGCGGACGACCTGCGCGGCAAGGTGACGCTGATGTCCGGGCTCGACGAGTCCTTCGCCCTGCTGATGCAGGGCAACGGCGTCGACATCACCCGCTGGCAGCGGGACGACTTCTACCGGGTGTGCGACCAGGTCGAGAAGCTGGTGAGGAAGCGGCACATCCGCCGCTTCACCGGCAACGACTACATCAAGGACCTGTCGACCGGCGATGTGCTCGCCTGCCAGGCCTACTCCGGCGACGTCATCCAGCTCCAGGCCGACAACCCGGAGATCGAGTTCGTCGTCCCCGAGGAGGGGGCCGAGCTCTGGTCGGAATCGCTCATGATCCCCAACCTCGCGCGCCACAAGCGCAACGCGGAGCGGCTCATCGACTACTACTACGAGCCGGAGGTCGCCGCTGAGCTGGCGACCTGGGTCAACTATGTCTGTCCCGTGCCGGCCGCGCGTGAGGTGCTGGCTTCCGCCAAGGACGAGGAGACCGCCGCACTCGCCGAGGACCCGCTGATCTTCCCCGACGACGCGATGCGCAAGCGGCTCGCGATCGCCCGCGACGTCACGTCCGAGGAGCGCACCGAGTTCGCGAAGAAATGGAACTCCATCGTCGGGCTGTGAGCCGTACCAGGGGTGGCGTAGGGGACCGGTAAACACGGGCGTACGCTGCGGACATGAGCGAGCGAAGAGCCCTGCTGAGGCGCATACGCGTGTGGTTGGCCGTCTTTGTCGTCTGTCTGGTTCTCAGCGGGCTGACCGCCTTTCCGCTCGTCCATGAACTCCATTGGGCCGAGGATCTGCTGAGGTCCTCGGCCTCTCCCGTGCCGGAGCACTTCCCGGCACTGATGGAGTGGATCACCAAGGTCCGCACCGGCCTCGACGAGGCCGGTGCGAAGTACCCCTTCGTGCTGTACGGCACCGACTGGCTGGCCTTCGCGCATCTGGTCATCGCGGTCGCCTTCTACGGCCCCTACCGCGACCCGGTCCGCAATATCTGGGTCATCGAATTCGGCATGATCGCCTGCGCCGGGATCATCCCGCTCGCGCTGGTCTGCGGGCCCATCCGCTCCATCCCCTTCTGGTGGTCCGTCATCGACATGTCGTTCGGTGTCTTCGGGGTCATCCCGCTGCTCGTGGTGCGCCGCATGATCAAGCAGCTGGAGGCCCTGGAGCGGACACCGAGCCCGGAGCCCGCGCCGACGGCCACTGCCCCGACCGGGCCGGCGGCCTGAGTCACCCGGCCGACGGGGCGCCGAAGGCGGCCACCACTATGTTCATCGCCGTGGGGTTCATGCCTTCCCCCTTCGCGTCCGTCGAGTTGACGCTGTAGACGAGGGTCCGGGAGAGATCACGGGTGGCGGCGACGGCCGTGTTGTAGCCCCACCGGCCGCCCGTCTTGCCCCAGACCTCGCGTCCGCCCAGTCGCATCACCGAGAGCCCCGCGCTGTACGCGGCGGGCTTGCCGGTGCCGTACTCGCGGACCGAGGCGTCGGGCAGCGTGAACATCTCCTGGAGCAGCGGCCCGCGCACCACCTGACCGCTGAACAGCGCCCGGGTGAAACGCTCCAGGTCTTCGGTGGTCGAGATCAGGTCCCCCGCCGCCCAGGCGTCCGTCGCCCCCCACACGGTCACATCGCGCAGCTCGCCGGCCGTGCCGAAGAGCTGGTAGCCGCGGTTGTGCGGCCCGCGGATCGCCGGGTCGGCACCGGGGAAATACGTGTCCTTCAACCGCAGGGGCTCCAGGACACGGCGGGAGACCTGCGAGGCGTACGAGTCACCCGTGACCCGCTCGATCAGCAGTCCCGCCACGGTGTAGCCGATGTTGGCGTAGTGCTGCTGGGCGCCGGGCACGAAGTCCGGCTCCCGGGCGGTGGCCTCACGCACGGTCTGCACCGGGTCGTGCAGGTCGAAGCGGTGCGCGTACCAGTCGTCCAGGTCGCCGCCGGAGCCGGTGGACGGGATGCCGCTCGTGTGGTTCAGCAACTGGCGCACCGTGACGTCCTCGTACGCCGCCGGGATCAGATCCGGCAGATAGCGCCGGACCGGGCGGTCCAGGCCGAGCCTGCCCTCCCCGGCCAGCTGCAGCACGACGGCCGCCGTGAAGACCTTGGTCACCGAACCGGCACGGAAGCGGCCGTCCGGGTCCGCCGGCCGCCCGGAGACCAGGTCGTGGACGCCGGCACTGCCGCGCCAGTCGCCCCCGGTGCCCGAGACCCGCACCAGCGCGGCCGTGGCGTCGTCCGTCGGGAGCCCGGCGACGGCGGCGCGCAGTGCCGCGGCGTCCGGGGCCTGTCCGGTGGCTTCCCCGAGCGCGGAGCGGCCCGGGGCCGCCGGGGTACCGGCCGCCGCCAGGGCCGGTGGGACAGGGCCCGCGGCGATACCGAGGACCAGCGCGGCCGCGACGGCGGTGCGCAACGTACGGGTGTTCATGTCAGGTGCCTCCTGGGCGTGGAATCCTCAACCGCTCACGGACTCCATCCTGTTGATCAGCCCGCCCGGGCGGATCCCCCGGCCGGGGGTTTGCGGGAGGGAGGCAGGCTCCCCTGCGCGGGGGAGCCGAAGGCCGGACCTCCCTCCGGAGAGGGAGTCACGACACCGCACTCGTACGCGCAGATCACCGCCTGGATCCGGTCGCGCAGCCCCAGCTTGGACAGCACATTGCCGACATGGGTCTTCACCGTGTGCTCGCTGACGACCAGCGCCGCCGCGATCTCCGCGTTCGACAGCCCGCGGGCCAGGTGCAGCAGGGTCTCGTACTCCCGGGCGGTCAGTACGTCCAGGCGCGCCGACGGCGCCGCGGCCGTGGCGGGCGGGCGCGAGGTGTACTCGGCGATCAGCCGGCGCGCCACCGAAGGAGCGAGCAACGAGTCCCCGGCCGCCACCACCCGTACCGCGTGCACCAGGTCGTCGCGGCGGACGTCCTTGAGCAGGAAACCGCTGGCGCCCGCGTGCAGCGCCTCGAAGACGTACTCGTCGGAATCGAAGGTGGTCAGCATGACCGTACGGCAGCCGGTCCCGGCGCTGATCGCGCGGCAGGCCTCGATGCCGTCCGTGCCGGGCATCCGGATGTCGAGCAGCGCCACCTCGGGCGCCAGCCGCCGCACCGCCTCGACCGCCGCCCGGCCGTCGCCCGCCTCGGCCACCACCTCGATGTCCGGCTGCGCGTCCAGGATCATCGCGAAACCGCTGCGCACCAGCTCCTGGTCGTCGGCCACCACCACACGGATCGTCAACTTCCCACCTCTGCCCTCTGCTCCGTCTCCGGCCGGACCCGCGGAATCGTCACCCGGACCCGGAACCCCCGCCCGTCAGGACCGGGGCCGGCACTGGCCGTCCCGCCGTGCGCGGCGGCGCGCTCCCGGATGCCGACCAGCCCCAGCCCGGAGCCGCCTCCGGGCCCCCGTCCGTCGTCGGTGACGGTGAGGGCCAGCACCTCGGGTCCGTGTTCCAGCAGAACCCGGACCGAGTCCGCCCCGGCGTGCTTGACCACGTTCGTCAGGGCCTCCTGCACGATCCGGTAGACGGTCGCCTCGACCGCCAGGCCTGGTGCGCCGGGGCTGCCCGTGACCTCGTACGAGACCGCCGGGCCGCTGTCGCTCACCCGCGCCGCGAGACCCGGAAGCCCGGCCAGCGCGGGCTGGGGTTCCCTGGGCGCATCCGGTGAACCCTCGTTCTCGCGCAGCACGCCGAGCATCCGGCGCAGCTGCGCCATCGCGTCCCGGCCCGCCTCCGAGATCGCGTCGAAGGCCGCCTCGGCACGCTCCGGCGCCGTGCGGACCGCCACGGGGCCGGCCTCCGCCTGCACGATCATCAGGCTCACCGCATGGGACAGGATGTCGTGCATCTCCCGGGCGATCCGGGCCCGTTCGCGGGCCGCCGCCTGTTCGGCCTCGATCCGGTGCGTCAGCTCCAGCTGACGGGCCCGGTCCTCCACCGCGCGCAGATAGGCCCTGCGCGTCACCGTGAACCGGCCGAAGGCGTAGGCCGCCGCGAAGACGAACAGGGAGAAGAACAGCTCCCGCAGGTCGTCCCTGGCGAGTCCGACCGAGACCAGCACGGCCGCCGCCGTGAGCAGCGCGATCCCGATCCGCTTCGGCGGCGAGGAGAGCTCGGCCACCGTGCAGAACGCCACCAGACCGGTGTACGGGAGCGGCTGGCCCGGCCCGTCGACGGTGAACGTGTACAGGGCGCCCGCCGCCAGCACCGCGAGGAGGACCGCGACCGGCGCCCGGCGGCGGGCCACCAGCGGCAGCACCGTCAGGGTGGTCAGCCCGTACGACGTCCACGTCGCCTCCGGCAGCTCCGGGGCGCGCGGTACGACGAACGGCATGGTCATGGCGGCCTGGACCAGCAGGGCGACGAGCAGGTCCGTGCCGAGGGGGCCGGCCCCCAGGGCGCGTCCGCGCACTCCCGCCGCGATGTCTCGTATGCGCATCGGAGCGGTGCCGTCAGGGCTTCCGCGCCACCGCGCCGAACTGCGCCACCTGTGCCGCACCGGGCTCGGCCCGCCACCGCGCGCACGAGACGATGCCCGGCTCCACCAGGTCGAGCCCCGCCAGGAACCCGGCGAACTCGGCGCGGCCGCGGGCGGTGATCGGCGGGGTGGCGTTCTCGTTCCAGAACCGCATCGCCGCCTCGTTGCCCTCGCCGCCCAGCTCCAGGGTGGGATGGGTGAGCACCAGATGGCTGCCGGAGGGCAGCGCGTCCATGAGTGTGCGCACGATGCGCCGTGCCTCGTCCGTGTCGAGGACGAAATTGAGGATGCCCAGGAGCAGGACCGCGACCGGCCGCTCCAGGTCGAGCGTCGGCTGCGCGGCCCGCAGGATCCGCTCCGGGTCGCGGGCGTCCGCTTCGACGTACACGGTCGCGCCCCGCGGTGAGCCGGCCAGCAGCGCGCGGGCGTGCGTCAGCACGGAGGGGTCGTTGTCGACATACACGACACGGCAGTCGGGGGAGGTACGCAGGGCGACCTCGTGCGTGTTCCCGGCGGTCGGCAGACCGGTGCCGATGTCCAGGAACTGTCCGATCCCCGCCTCACCTGCCAGATACCGGACCGCCCGCCCCAGGAACGCCCGGTCGGCGCGCGCCACTTCGCCGATGCTCGGGTACATGGCGGTGACCCGGTCGCCGACCGCACGGTCCACCGGGTAGTTGTCCGTGCCGCCGAGCCAGTGGTTCCAGACCCGCGCGTTGTGGGCGACGTCGGAACGGACGCGGTCGTCGGGAACGGGGGTGGTGCGGGGGTCGGTCACGGCGCTGCTCCTCCTGCTCCGGGCCCGGCATCACGGACGATGGGGCAGGCCCATGATGCCGGACCGGTCAGGAGGGGCCGTGGGCCGGGGAGTCGGCGAGGACGTCCCGCAGGACGTCGACCCGGTTGGTGGTGATCGAGTCGACGCCGCGGCGCACCAGGCGGCGCATGGTCCGCCTGGTGTCGGCCGTCCAGACGGAGACCAGCAGCCCGTCCCGGTGCAGACGGTCCGTCAGGTCCCGGTCCACCAGCCCGAACCGGTAGTTCAGCCAGCGCGGCCGCACCGCGTCGAGCAGCGTGGCGCGCGGCGGCGCGAGGGTCGTCCAGGTCATGGCGATCTCGGCGTCCGGGTCGGCTGCCCGCACCCGGAGCATGGCGTCGGGGCCGGCGCAGTAGTACACCCGCTCGCCGGCCCCGCACTCGCGCACCACGGCGACGATCCTCGGCACCGAGTCGTCGGTGGAGCCCGGCAGGTCGATCATGAACCGGTGCGCCCCGGCGGCGAGCAGCGCCTCGCGCAGTGTGGGCACACCGCCCCGGGTCAGCTCCGTGAGCTCCTGGCGGGTCAGCCGGTCGAGCCGCACGTCGTGGCCCCACAGCCGCTTCAGCGTGGCGTCGTGCAGCAGGACCGGCACACCGTCACGTGTGACCCGTACATCGATCTCGACCGCGTCCGCCCCCCGTCCGAGGGCGGAGCGGATCGAGGGGAGTGTGTTCTCGCGGACACGGTAGGGATCGCCGCGGTGGGCCACGGCGGTGACTGAGGTGACCATGGGGTCATTGTGACCACCGGGTCACCGGTCGGCGCGCTCCAGCCAGTTGGCCGTGTACGTGTCGATCTCGGCGGCCAGCCTCCGCTTGCCGGCCGCGTCGAGGTACGAGGCATCCACCGCGTTCTTCGCCAGCGAGGCGAGACCCCGCTCGTCCAGACCGAGCAGCCGGGCGGCCACCCCGTACTCGTTGTTGAGGTCCGTGCCGAACATCGGCGGGTCGTCGCTGTTGATGGTGACCAGGACGCCCGCGTCCACCATCTCCTTGACGGGGTGCTGCTCGATGTCCGCCACCGCGCGGGTCGCGATGTTCGACGTCGGGCAGACCTCCAGCGCGATGCGGTGCTCGGCGAGATGGGCCAGCAGCTTCGGGTCCTGGACGGAGCTGGTGCCGTGGCCGATGCGCTCGGCACGCAGATGGGTCAGGGCGTCCCAGACGGTCTGCGGTCCGGTGGTCTCCCCGGCGTGCGGCACGGAGTGCAGGCCCGCGGCGATCGCCCGGTCGAAGTAGGGCTTGAACTGCGGGCGCTCCACACCGATCTCCGGACCGCCGAGACCGAAGGAGACGAGCCCCTCGGGCCGCAGGTCCACGGCGAGCCGGGTGGTCTCCTCGGCGGCTTCGAGCCCGGCCTCGCCCGGAATGTCGAAGCACCAGCGCAGCACGACACCCAGCTCGGCCTCGGCGGCCTTGCGGGCGTCCTCTATGGCCTCCATGAACGCCTGCTCGGGGATGCCGCGCCGGGTCGAGGAGAACGGGGTCACCGTCAGCTCCGCGTAGCGGATGTTCTGCCGCGCCATGTCCCGGGCGACCTCGAAGGTCAGCAGGCGGACGTCCTCCGGGGTGCGGATCAGGTCCACGACGGAGAGATACACGTCGATGAAGTGCGCGAAGTCCGTGAAGGTGAAGTAGTCGGCGAGCGCCTCGGGGTCGGTGGGGACCTTGGAGTCGGGGTGGTGCGCTGCCAGCTCGGCGACGATGCGGGGCGAGGCGGAGCCGACATGGTGGACATGCAGTTCGGCCTTGGGCAGCCCCGCGACGAAGGGGCGCAGATCGGTCATCGGACTCTCCGGGGCGTGGGACGGTTCGGGTGCCGGGCACGGTCGGCCGGGCAGGGGACGGGGATCATCGTAGGCCGGGGCCACCGGTGGGCGGCGGGGCCGTAGCATGACGGGACCACGATGGGGGAGGCCCATGTCAGACAACACAGAGCAGCCCGAGGGCGGGGCCGCGCCGCGCGATCCGTGGGCTCCGCCGGAGAGCAAGGTGCCGCTGGAGAAGCCGGCCGGTGATCCTCGCCCGCCCGCTGTGCAGCATCAGCCCACGGTCACCTCGATGCCGGGCGCCGGGGACGACCCCGCACCGGCCGACGCACCGCCGCCGGCATTCGGTTCGCCGGCACAGACCGGGCCGGTGCCCGGAGCCGGATTCGGCCCCGGACCCGGGGAGGTACCGCCGCCGCCGGTCGGACCGAACGGACCGGGCCAGCAGGTCCCGCCGGCCGGACAGTACGGCTACCCGGCCGCGCCCCCTCCGCAGTACGGCGGCTACCCGGGATACCCCGGATACAACCAGGCGCCCTGGGGCGGTCCGCCGCCCGCCAACGGCATGGGAACCGCGGCCATGGTGCTCGGCATCCTGGCCGTCTGCATGTTCTGCGTCTACGGGATACCCAGCCTGATCCTGGGCGCACTGGCCCTGATCTTCGGCATCCTCGGCCGCAAGAGGGTGCAGCGCGGCGAGGCGAACAACAGCGGTCAGGCGCTCGCCGGGATCATCATGGGATCCATCGGCATCGTCCTCGGCGTGGCGATCATCAGCTTCTTCATCTGGATGTTCACCACCCACATCGAGGAATTCGAGGACAGCGGCTACAACGACGACCCGTACTCCACGTCGCTGGTCGTCGACGTCAGCCGGTAGCAGCGTCAGGGCGCCGGTGCCGGACCCCCGCGGTACCGGCGCCGCGCGATATCCGCCGATGGCCCGGCGGGGCCGTGTCCCGGCCCCGCCGGGCCATCGGGCGTCCGGGACGCCTCATGACGCGCGCAGCTCCGCCCGCGCGTCCATCAGCGCGAACCCCAGCAGATTCAGCCCCCGCCAGCTCGCCGGAGCCGCTGCCCGCGGGTCGTCCGCCGCCAGGCCGATGCCCCAGATCCGGTCCATCGGGCTCGCCTCGACCAGCACCCGGTCCCCGGTGTTCAGCAGGAACTCCCGCAGCTCCGGATCGCCACCGAACTTGTGCACGCTGCCGGCCACCACCAGCGCGAACCGCTCGCGCTCCCATGTCGCGTCGTCGAAACCGCGGACCAGCCGGCCCACCTTCTTCGCCGCCGCCGGGCTCTTCGCCGCCACCGCCGCGGCCTCCGACTCCGCATCGCCGAAAAGCCGGGCCTTGGCGGCCATCATCCAGTGCTCGGCCGAGGCGTACCGCACGCCGTCGACCGTGAAGGGCGACGGCCACCACTGGCTGAGACAGCTCGCGCTCACGCGGCCGTCGGGCCGGGGACGGTGCCCCCAGAAGTGCAGGTACTTCACCTTCTCGCCGCGCGCGGTCCGTGCGAGGAGACCGTCCATGTGTTCCATGACATGCGATTCTGGCATTCGCCACTGACACTCCGTACGGGGAATTCCGTACCGACACGACACATGGTCGACAGATTTCGTCGCGTAACCAAAAGGCAACAACGGAATCACTTGTTGGGGTTGATCCCCTCTGCCAGGATCGGCACTCAAATCGAGCAGAGGCTACGCCGTCCCCGCACTCCGGGGCACTCGGCGGAGGAGATCGTCATGGGCAACGGCATCCAGGTGCGGGACCGCTTCGCGGACGGCGCACAGTACATCGGCGGAAAGCTGCGGTCCGGAACATCGGGACGTCACCACGACGTGGTGAACCCGGCGACGGGCGAGACCGTCTACAGCTACGAGCTCGCGGGCACCGCCGACGTGGACGCCGCCGTGGCGGCCGCACGCGAGGCGTTCCCCGGCTGGTCGGGCGCTACGCCCGCCGAGCGGTCCGAGGCGATGCACCGCTTCGCCGCCGTACTCGCCGAGCAGGCGGAGGACTTCGCGTACGTGGAGTCCCTCCAGTGCGGCAAGCCGATCAAGCTCTCCACCGAGTTCGACGTGCCCGGCACCGTGGACAACACCTCCTTCTTCGCCGGCGCCGCCCGCCACCTGGAAGGCAAGTCGGCCGCCGAGTACGACGGCGACCACACCTCGTACGTACGCCGTGAGGCGATCGGGGTCGTCGGCTCCATCGCGCCCTGGAACTATCCGCTCCAGATGGCCGCCTGGAAGGTCCTCCCGGCCGTCGCCGCGGGCAACACCATCGTCCTCAAGCCCGCCGAGATCACCCCGCTGACCTCGCTGATGTTCGCCCAGGCGGCCACCGAGGCGGGCATCCCCGACGGTGTGATCAACATCGTCACCGGCGCGGGCAAGGACGCCGGGGAGCACCTGGTCGGCCACCCGGACGTGGTGATGACCTCCTTCACCGGCTCCACCGCCGTCGGCAAGCGGGTCGCGGAGATCGCCACCTCCACCGTCAAGCGCCTCCACCTCGAACTCGGCGGCAAGGCCCCCTTCGTCGTCTTCGACGACGCCGACCTCGAAGCCGCGGTCAACGGCGCGGTCGCCGGAGCGCTCATCAACACCGGCCAGGACTGCACCGCGGCCACCCGCGCCTACGTCCAGCGCCCGCTGTACGACGCCTTCGTCCAGGGCGTCGCCGCGCTCATGGAGACCGTCCGGCTCGGCGACCCCTTCGACCCGTCGACCGACCTCGGCCCGCTGATCAGCCACGCCCAGCGGGACCGGGTCGCCGGATTCGTCGAGCGGGCCCGCGCCTACGCCACCGTCGTCACCGGCGGCGAGGCCCCCGGCGGCGAACTGGAAGCCGGCGCCTACTACCGGCCGACGCTGGTCGCCGGAGCCGCCCAGGACAGCGAGATCGTCCAGTCGGAGATCTTCGGCCCGGTCCTGGTCGTGCTGCCCTTCGACACCGACGACGAGGGCATCCGCCTCGCCAACGACACCCCGTACGGCCTCGCCGCCTCCGCCTGGAGCCGCGACCTGTACCGCGCCAACCGCGCCACCCGCGAGATCGAGGCGGGCTGTGTCTGGGTCAACGACCACATCCCGATCATCAGCGAGATGCCGCACGGCGGATACAAGGCCAGCGGCTTCGGCAAGGACATGTCCTCGTACTCCTTCGAGGAGTACACGCAGGTCAAGCACGTCATGTACGACAACACCGCGGTCGCCCGCAAGGACTGGCACCGCACGATCTTCGGGGACCGATAACCCGGCCGACCCCGGCCACACACACCCGGAAGGGCAACGCGCATGGAGCAGTACGAGCCGGAGCGTCTCTCCGCGGCCCAGATGGCCGCGATGCGACGCAGTCTCACCAGCGGCCGGGGCGCTCTGACCCGCCGATCGCTGATCCGCGCCTCCGGCTTGGGGGCGCTGGCGATCGGCGGGCTGGGCACGCTGAGCGCGTGCGGCATCCCGCCCGCCAAGCGGGAGGGGGACGCCGCGGCGGCCTCCGACGACCACTCGGCCGAGGAGAAGCAGGTCAACTTCTCCAACTGGACCGAGTACATGGACGTCACCGACGACGGCAAGCACCGGCCCACCCTGGAGGCGTTCAGCGAGCGCACCGGGATCAAGGTCAAGTACACCGAGGACATCAACGACAACGTCGAGTTCTTCGGCAAGATCAAGCCGCAGCTCGCGGCCGGCCAGGACACCGGTCGCGACATCATCTGCGTCACCGACTGGCTGGCCGCCCGCATCGTCCGCCTCGGCTGGGCGCAGAAGCTCGACGCCTCGCACCTGCCGCACGCCTACGCCAACCTCTCGGCCCAGTTCCGCTCCCCGGACTGGGACCCCGGCCGTGCCTACTCGTACCCCTGGGCGGGCATCCCCACCATCATCGCCTACAACTCCAAGGCGACCGGCGGACGCAAGGTCGACTCCGTCAGCCAGCTGCTCGACGACCCGAAACTCAAGGGCCGGGTCAGTTTCCTCTCGGAGATGCGCGACACCATCGGCATGACCCTGCTCGACATGGGCAAGGACCCCGGCAACTTCACCGACGCCGACTACGACGCCGCGATCGGCCGGCTCCAGAAGGGCGTCGACAAGAACCAGATCCGCCGCTTCACCGGAAACGACTACACGGCGGACCTCGACAAGGGCGACATCGCCGCCTGCGTCGGCTGGGCCGGCGACGTCATCCAGCTCCAGGCCGGGAACCCGGACATCAAGTACGCGATTCCGGCCGCGGGTTACGTCATATCCAGCGACAACCTGCTCGTCCCGGTGAAGGCCCGGCACAAGACCAACGCCGAGAAGCTGATCGACTACTACTACGAGCCGCCGGTCGCCGCGAAGCTCGCCGCGTACATCAACTTCGTCTGCCCGGTCGACGGGGTCCGCGACGAGCTGGCGAAGATCGACCAGGCGATGGCCGACAACGTCCTGATCCTCCCGGACCGGGAGATGGCGTCCCGGTCGCACGCCTTCCGCTCCCTGACCAGCGAGGAAGAGACGGCGTACGAAGAGAAGTTCGCCAAGCTCATCGGCGCCTGACCGCCGCGCCCTCCCGCCCCACCCGATCCCCCGATCTCCCCTGATCTCCCTCTGACACCACTGGGACCGCGATCCATGACACAGCAGCAGACCGGCGGCGACGTCCGCCTCACCGGGATCAGCAAGACGTACGGCTCCTTCGCAGCCGTCAAGCCGCTCGATCTGACCGTCCCGCAGGGCTCCTTCTTCGCGCTGCTCGGCGCGTCCGGCTGCGGCAAGACCACCACCCTGCGGATGATCGCCGGCCTGGAAGAGGCGACCACCGGCACGGTCTCGCTCGGCGGCCAGGACATCACCGGGCTTCCCCCGTACAAGCGGCCCGTCAACACGGTCTTCCAGAGCTACGCGCTCTTCCCGCACCTCGACATCTCGGAGAACGTCGCCTTCGGTCTGCGCCGGCGCGGCATCAAGTCGGTGAAGAAGCAGGTCGACGAGATGCTGGAGCTCGTCCAGCTCGGCGACTTCGCCAAGCGCAAGCCGCACCAGCTCTCCGGCGGCCAGCAGCAGCGCGTCGCCGTCGCCCGCGCCCTGATCAACCACCCGCAGGTGCTGCTGCTCGACGAACCGCTCGGCGCCCTCGACCTCAAGCTGCGCCGCCAGATGCAGCTGGAGCTCAAGCGCATCCAGACCGAGGTCGGCATCACCTTCATCCACGTCACCCACGACCAGGAGGAGGCCATGACCATGGCCGACACCGTCGCGGTGATGAACGGGGGCCGCGTCGAGCAGCTCGGTGCCCCCGCCGATCTGTACGAGAACCCCAGGACGACCTTCGTCGCCAACTTCCTCGGCACCTCCAACCTCATCGAGGGCGAGGTCGTCTCCTCGGACACGGACATCGTCGTGGCCGCGGGCGGCGGGAAGCTGCGGCTGCCCACCGACCGATGTACGGCCCCGACCAGCAAGGGCGGCAAGCTGCTCCTCGGCGTCCGCCCGGAGAAGATCTCGCTCGCGCACGCCGACGACGCGGACGCGATCGCCGACGGACGCAACCGGGTCACCGGCCGGATCGTCGACTCCAGTTTCATCGGGGTGTCCACGCAGTACGTGGTGGAGAGCCCGGCCGGCAAGGCGCTCCAGGTCTACGAGCAGAACATCGAGCGCGACGCCCGGCTCACCCCCGGCGCCGAGGTCGTGCTGCACTGGAACCCGGCGCACACCTTCGGGCTGGACGCCGCCCAGGACATCGACGCCGGTGTGGAGACGGTGGAGGACGCGGCGTGACCGTCACCAAGGAGGCACCACCGGCGCCCGTCACGGCGGAGCTCGAGATACGCAAGCCCTCCACCCGCAAGCGTCTCGTCCCTTACTGGCTGCTGCTCCCGGGCATCCTGTGGCTGCTGGTCTTCTTCGCGCTGCCACTGGTCTACCAGGCGTCGACCTCCGTGCAGACCGGATCCCTGGAGAAGGGATTCGAGGTCACCTGGCACTTCCAGACCTACTGGGACGCGCTGAGCGACTACTACCCGCAGTTCATCCGGTCGCTGCTGTACGCGGGCACCGCCACCCTCCTGTGCCTGCTGCTCGGCTACCCGCTCGCCTACCTGATCGCGTTCAAGGCCGGGCGCTGGCGCAACGTCGTCCTGGTGCTGGTCATCGCGCCGTTCTTCACCAGCTTCCTGATCCGCACGCTCGCCTGGAAGACGATCCTCGCGGACGGCGGCGCGGTCGTCGACGTACTGAACACCCTGCACATCCTGGACGTCACCAGCTGGCTCGGCTGGACCGAGTCCAACCGGGTACTGGCCACGCCGATGGCGGTGGTCTGCGGTCTCACGTACAACTTCCTGCCGTTCATGATCCTGCCGCTCTACACCTCGCTGGAGCGGATCGACGGAAGGCTGCACGAAGCGGCCGGCGATCTGTACGCCACGCCCGCCACCACCTTCCGCAAGGTGACCTTCCCGCTCTCCATGCCGGGTGTCGTCTCCGGAACGCTGCTCACCTTCATCCCGGCCAGCGGTGACTACGTCAACGCGGAACTGCTGGGATCCACCGACACCAAGATGGTCGGCAGCGTCATCCAGACCCAGTTCCTGCGGGTCCTGGACTATCCGACGGCGGCCGCGCTCTCCTTCATCCTCATGGCGGTCGTCCTGATCATGGTCACCGTCTACATCCGCCGCTCCGGGACGGAGGACCTGGTCTGATGCCCGTACTGCGCTGGATTCGCCGGAATCTGATCGTCATCGCGGGTCTGCTGACCCTCGCGTACATGATCCTGCCGAACGTCGTCGTCATGGTGTTCTCGTTCAACAAGCCGAACGGGCGCTTCAACTACGCCTGGCAGCGCTTCTCCCTGGACGCCTGGAAGGACCCCTGCGGCGTCGCCGACATGTGCGGCTCGCTCTCGCTGTCCCTGCAGATCGCCGTCTGGGCCACCGTCGGCGCGACCGTGCTCGGCACGATGATCTCCTTCGCGCTGGTCCGCTACCGCTTCCGGGCACGCGGCGCGATCAACTCGCTGATCTTCCTGCCGATGGCGATGCCCGAGGTCGTCATGGCAGCCTCGCTGCTCACGCTCTTCCTGAACATGGGCGCACAGCTGGGCTTCTGGACGATCCTGATCGCCCACATCATGTTCTGCCTGAGCTTCGTCGTGACGGCCGTGAAGGCGCGCGTGATGTCGATGGACCCGAGACTGGAGGAGGCGGCCCGCGATCTGTACGCCGGCCCCGTGCAGACCTTCCTGCGGGTGACGCTGCCGATCGCCGCCCCCGGAATCGCGGCGGGAGCGCTGCTGGCCTTCGCGCTCTCCTTCGACGATTTCATCATCACCAATTTCAACGCGGGCTCCACCGTGACCTTCCCCATGTTCGTCTGGGGATCGGCACAGCGCGGCACGCCCGTGCAGATCAACGTCATCGGTACGGCGATGTTCATCATTGCGGTACTGGTGGTTGTCGTCGGTCAGCTCATCGCTAACCGGCGCAAGAACAGCGCACGATAGAAAGCCCTGAAGGAGTTGGAAACCATGGCCCCAGCTGCCATGCGTACTGCTGCACAATCACTCGCCGACGCGAAGCCCGTCTCGTTCTGGCTGGACGACCCGGGCAGGCCCGAGGCGCTGCCCGCGCTCACCGGTGACGAGCACTGCGATCTGCTCGTCGTCGGCGGCGGCTACAGCGGACTGTGGACCGCTCTGATCGCCAAGGAACGCGACCCGCAACGCGATGTCGTACTGATCGAGGGGCACGAGGTGGGCTGGGCCGCCTCGGGCCGCAACGGCGGATTCTGCGCCGCCTCCCTCACCCACGGCCTGCCCAACGGCCTGGAGCGCTGGCCGGAGGAGATCCACAAGCTGGAGGAGCTCGGCGAGCACAACCTCGACGCCATCGAGGCCGCCGTCGCCCGCTATGCGATCGACTGCGAATTCGAGCGCACCGGCGAGATCGATGTAGCCACCGAGCCCCACCAGCTCGAAGAGCTCCACGAATGGCACCAGGAGGCCGAGAAGCTCGGCTTCACCGGGTCGGAATTCCTGGACCGGGACGCGCTGCGTGCCGAGGTCGACTCACCGACATTCCTGGGCGGTCTCTGGGACCGCAGGGGCGTCGCCATGCTGCACCCCGCCAAGCTGGCCTGGGGCCTGAAGCGGGCCTGCGCCGACCTGGGCGTGCGGATCTACGAGCACACCCGGGGCCTCGAACTCGCCAGGTCCACCACGGGAATGGCGGTCCGCACCCCGTACGGAAGGGTCTTCGCACGCCGGGTCGCACTCGGTACGAACATCTTCCCGTCGCTGGTCAAGCGGGTGCGCCCGTACACCGTGCCGGTCTACGACTACGCGCTGATGACCGAGCCGCTCACCGCCGACCAGCTGGCCTCCATCGGCTGGAAGAACCGCCAGGGGCTGGGCGACAGCGCCAATCAGTTCCACTACTTCCGGCTGTCGGCCGACAACCGGATCCTGTGGGGCGGCTATGACGCGATCTATCCGTTCGGCGGCCGGCTGAGCGCCGATCTCGATCAGCGTCCGGAGACCTTCCTCAAACTCGCGGGCCAGTTCTTCGACTGTTTCCCGCAATTGACGGGGGTCCGTTTCAGCCATGCCTGGGGAGGGGCGATCGACACCTGTTCGCGCTTTTCCGCATTCTTCGGCACGGCCCATCAGGGCCGGGTCGCCTATGCCGCCGGATTCACCGGACTCGGCGTCGGCGCCACCCGTTTCGGGGCCGATGTGATGCTCGATCTGCTGGCGGGCGAACAGAACGAACGGACCGCGCTGGAAATGGTCCGCAGCAAGCCGATGCCGTTCCCGCCGGAGCCCTTCGCCTGGGCCGGGATCGAGCTCACCAAGAGGTCCCTGGCCAGGGCGGACAGCAATGGCGGGCACCGCAATCTGTGGCTGCGGACGATGGACCGGCTGGGGCTGGGTTTCGACAGCTGAGTCCGAACGGGCCGGTCACCCCCGCGGGTGACCGGCCTCTTCGTTTCCCGATTCGTTGCCCGAACCCGCGTAATCGATCGGCGCCACCGCTCTCTCCCGTGTGAACACACCGGCAACGCATGGCCGGTGCACACGGAAATGGAGGCCGGTCATGGCTGGCGCGGGGGTCAAAGCAGCGGTCGAGTGGCTCGTATCGGTGGCGCCGGACCCGGACGCCTGCCGGTGGGAATGGGAGCGCAATCCCCGCGGGGTCGCGCTCCTGCCCGCCGGCCGGCGCTGGGACGTGCTGATTCTTCCGGGGGAGCTGGGCTATCCCACCCTCGACGTACTGACCCGCCTCATCGACAGGCCCGGTCCCGTTCTCTCCGACTTCGGCGACGCCCGCATGGGCTTCTTCGTGGCGCCGGGCACCGTCGCCGGCTGGGTCGGCACCGGCGTACGGGGCGTGGGCCGGGGAACCTGGATCGTCGTGCCCCATCCGGGCCGGGCGACCAACGGTGGAGTGCGCTGGCTGATCCCGCCCGACGGCTCGGGCACCCTCACCGACGCGACACTTCTGGAGCTCGCGATGCACGAGGCGGCGGCCGGGCGGGCCGAGAACGGCAGGGGCTGAGGCGACCCGGCGGGCGGGGGGAACGGTGTGCGCAGCCGACCGGGCGGGCGGCCCCGGACTGTCAGAGGTCTTGACAACCTGATTGGTCTGGACCATGTTGTGGCGGCCGCACTCAATTCCCCCATGCACGGAGGCCGTTGTGGAACGCACGGGACCCCCCGCCCGATATACCGGAGTCGTGGCCGCCTTCGCGGCGGCCCTGCTCGCCGCCGGCGGTCTGACCGCCCTCGCTCCGTCCGCCGCAGCCGCCGACACCGACCTGGCGCGCAACGGCGGATTCGAGTCCGGCCTGGACGGCTGGAGCTGTACCGCAGGCAGCGGAGCCGCCGTCGGCACACCGGCCCACAGCGGGACCTCGGCGCTGAAGGCCACCCCGGCCGGCGCCGACAACGCCAAGTGCTCCCAGGCGGTGACGGTCCAGCCGGACTCCACCTACACGCTGAGCGCCTGGGTGCAGGGCTCCTACGTCTACCTCGGCGCGGAGGGCACCGGCACCACGGACGTGTCCACCTGGACCCCGTCGTCCACCGGCTGGAAGCAGCTCACCACCACGTTCAGGACGGGCCCGTCCACCACCCGGGTGACCGTCTACACCCACGGCTGGTTCGGCACCCCCGCCTACTACGCCGACGACCTCAGCCTGATCGGACCGGGCGGCGCCCCGGCCGAACTCCCGGCCGCCCCCACCGGACTCAGGGCCGGCACGGCCACCGCCTCCTCGGTCGACCTCTCCTGGACCGGATCCGCCGGAGCCACCGGCTACAACGTCTACCGGGGCGACACGAAGGTCGCCTCGGTCACCGGCACCTCCGCCACCGTCACCGGCCTCACCGCGTCGACCGCGTACAGCTTCCAGGTCGCCGCGACCAACTCCGCCGGGGAGTCCGCCCGATCCGCCGCGGTCACGGCCACCACCACGGCGGGCGGCGGCACGGGCGGGGGCGGCGGCCTGCCCGCCCACGCGCTCGTCGGCTATCTGCACTCCAGCTTCGCCAACGGCTCCGGCTACACGCGGATGGCGGACGTGCCCGACTCCTGGGACGTCATCGACCTGGCCTTCGGCGAGCCGACCTCGGTCACCTCCGGCGACATCCGCTTCTCGCTCTGCCCGGTCGCCGAGTGCCCGAACGTCGAGTCGGCCGCCGAGTTCAAGGCCGCGATCAAGGCCAAGCAGGCCGCCGGCAAGAAGGTGCTCATCTCCATCGGCGGCCAGAACGGCCAGGTGCAGCTCACCACCACCGCCGCCCGCGACACCTTCGTCTCCTCGGTCGGCAAGATCATCGACGAGTACGGCCTGGACGGCCTCGACATCGACTTCGAGGGCCACTCGCTCTCGCTGAACACCGGGGACACCGACTTCCGGAACCCCACCACCCCGGTCGTGGTCAACCTGATCTCCGCGGTGAAGACCCTCAAGGCCAAGTACGGCGACAAGTTCGTCCTGACGATGGCCCCCGAGACCTTCTTCGTCCAGCTCGGTTACCAGTACTACGGCTCCGGCCCCTGGGGCGGCCAGGACCCCCGGGCGGGCGCCTACCTCCCGGTCATCCACGCGCTGCGCGACGACCTGACCCTGCTGCACGTCCAGGACTACAACTCGGGCTCCATCATGGGCCTGGACAACCAGTACCACTCGATGGGCGGCGCGGACTTCCACATCGCCATGACCGACATGCTGCTCACCGGCTTCCCGGTGGCGGGCGACCAGACCAAGGTCTTCCCCCCGCTCCGCCCCGAGCAGGTCGCCATCGGCATGCCGGCCTCGACCCAGGCGGGCAACGGCCACACCTCGCCCGCCGAGGTCACCAAGACGCTGAACTGCCTGACGAAGAAGACCGACTGCGGCTCCTACGCCACCCACGGGACGTGGCCCGCGCTGCGCGGGCTGATGACGTGGTCGATCAACTGGGACCGGTTCAACAACGGGGAGTTCTCGAAGAACTTCGACGTCTACTTCGGCGGCTGAGTCCCAGCGGCAGGAGCAGCGTCCCGCACAGGAACCAGCTGCCCAGCACATCCAGCGGCCAGTGGTAGCCGCGCAGCACCAGACCGATGCCCGTCGCCGTGGTCAGCAGGACAGCGGCGACGGGCATCATCCACGACCACGGCCGCCGCAGGTGCGGCGCGATCAGCAGCGCCGCCGCCCCGTACGCCACCGCGGCCGTCGCGGCATGGCCGGACGGGAAGTAGCCGGTGGCGTCCGTCAGCGGTCCGGGACGGGCGATCCAGGCCTTCAGCGGAACGACGAGTGCGGGCACCGCGCCCATGGTGAGCGCCGCGTACAGCGCCCGGCGGCGCGCGCCGCGCACCAGGGCGAGGACGATCGCGCAGCCCAGCACCGGGAGCGCGACCTGCGTATTGCCCAGATCGGCGAGGAGTTCGGTCAGCCGGGCGGGTCCGTCTCCCACGACCGCCCGGCCGGTCCGCTCGTCGAGCGCGCGCAACGGGCCGCCGGCCGCGACCTGCCAGGCGGTGAGCGCGAACAGTGCCGGGAGGGCCAGGACCGGAAAAAGGAAAAGGGCCGGCCGCCCGGGAACAGGGGGGGTGGTTCCGGGGCGGCCGGTCGGACCGGTTTGCCGCACGCCCCGGGGGGTCTGGGGCGAGCGGCCATCCGATCGGTGAGGAGTTCCGGAGCCGGAGGCTCCAGCGGTGTGCTCGAAGGCACGGCCAGGACGGCGCTGGGGAAGCTCCGGCCCGGCATCGCCCGCAGTCCCCTGCGGGCGGGGTGTTTCTCTCATCTGCAGAAACCGTACGGCAGCCGACGGGGGACCGACAGCGGGAAACAGATCCCGCCATCGGCCCCCCACACGTTCTTCACAGGCCCTCACGCGGGCCCCTCGTAACCCCTGCGAAAGCGCGTTCCGAAGCCGCCGGGGTTCGCACAGGTCAGATCCGGCCGAAAGCCTGCTCGATGACGTCGAGCGCCTCGTTCAGCAGGTCCTCGCCGATCACCAGCGGCGGGAGGAAGCGCAGGACGTTGCCGTAGGTGCCGCAGGTGAGGACCAGCACGCCCTCCGCGTGGCAGGCCTTGGCGAGCTTCGCGGCGGCCTCCGGGTTCGGGTCCTTCGTGCCGGACTTCACCAGCTCGATCGCGATCATCGCGCCGCGGCCGCGGATGTCACCGATGATGTCGCCGTTGTCGAGCTTCGACTGCATCTCGACGAGGCGGCCCTTCATGACCTCCTCGATGCGCTTCGCCTTCCCGTTCAGGTCCAGCTCGCGCATCGTCTCGATGGCGCCGAGCGCACCCGCGCAGGCGACCGGGTTGCCGCCGTAGGTGCCGCCCAGGCCGCCGGAGTGGGCGGAGTCCATGATCTCGGCGCGGCCGGTCACGGCGGAGAGCGGCAGGCCGCCCGCGATGCCCTTGGCGGTGGTGATCAGGTCCGGGACGATGCCCTCGTCCTCACAGGCGAACCACTGGCCGGTGCGGCAGAAACCGGACTGGATCTCGTCGGCGACGAAGACGATGCCGTTGTCCTTCGCGAACTGGGCGATCGCCGGGAGGAAGCCCTTGGCCGGCTCGATGAAGCCGCCCTCGCCGAGCACCGGCTCGATGATGATCGCGGCGACGTTCTCCGCGCCGATCTGCTTGTTGATCTGGTCGATGGCCTGCGCGGACGCCTCGGCGCCGGCGT
Source organism: Streptomyces sp. NPDC002403 (assembly GCF_053593015.1). Taxonomy (NCBI): domain Bacteria; kingdom Bacillati; phylum Actinomycetota; class Actinomycetes; order Kitasatosporales; family Streptomycetaceae; genus Streptomyces; species Streptomyces sp. NPDC002403. The sequence goes on from NZ_JBSFBQ010000023.1 coordinate 109,985, forward strand.
TCTCGGCACCGGTCGGCCAGCGGTAGCCGTACGCCACCGGCACCCGGTAGACCTCGGGCGCGAACGGGCCGAAGCCCTGCTTGTACGGCATGTTCTTGGCGGTCAGCGCCATCGTGAGGTTGGTGCGGCCGTGGTAGCCGTGGTCGAAGACGACGACCGCGGTGCGCTTGGTGTGGATGCGGGCGATCTTCACCGCGTTCTCGACGGCCTCGGCGCCCGAGTTGAACAGCGCGGACTTCTTCGGGTGGTCGCCCGGCGTCAGCTCCGCGAGCTGCTCACAGACCTCGACGTACCCCTCGTACGGCGTGACCATGAAACAGGTGTGGGTGAAGTCGGCGAGCTGCGCGGAGGCGCGGCGCACGACGGCCTCGGCGGAGGCGCCGACCGACGTCACGGCGATGCCGGAGCCGAGGTCGATCAGACGGTTGCCGTCCACGTCCTCGATGATCCCGCCACCGGCGCGGGCGGTGAACACCGGCAGGGTGGAGCCCACACCTGCGGCCACCGTCTCCAGACGGCGGGCCTGCAGCTCCACCGACTTCGGGCCGGGAATGGCAGTGACGACGCGGCGCTCCTGCGGGATTGCGGTCATGAGGGGCTCCTGGGGGGTGTTTCGGACGCTTCTTCGTGCAGGCTATGGGCGGGGCCCGGGGTACGGCATGTTCCGTTCGGGAGTGGTGCCCGCGCGCCGTTGTCCGTCACGGACATAGCGAGAGGGCGCGCGGCCCCGGGGGACGGGCGAAGACATCCCGCCGGACCGCGTCCGACAGGGTGATACGGGGCACTAGATTGATGGCTTCGGGCGCCCGCGCCCGGAGTTACCGGTCGGCGCTGGTCAGGGGACGAGGGACAGCAGATGGACACCGAGGGCACGTACGGCTCGCGCGACACCCGCTCCGGTAGCCCGGTGCCGCGCCCGGCGGGCCCGCCACCACCCGAGCTGCCGCCGAGGCCGGGACACGCCCCCGCCTCCGGTCCTCCGCTGGGGGTCTGGCTGCGCACGCCGCGCGCGGCGGCCGAGCCCGGCCTGTGGCGGTTCGGCCACAGGCCCAGGCCCGAGTCCGACCCCGACCGGGTGCCCGACCGGGCGCTGATCGGCGGCGCGGTGGTGGCGCTGCTCGCCGCCATGCTGGTGTGGTCCCTGTGGCGCAACGGATACGTGCCGCACAGCCGGATCCTCCTCGAAGTGGTCACACCGTCGGACTGGTGGGGGCTCGAACGCCCCGCGGCGGCCCTCACCGCCCTCGCCGTCTACAACAGCCTGGTCGCCGCCCTGGTGATCTGGGGCTTCGGACGGCTGGGCAACTGGCGCGAGGTGTTCCACCGGTACGCCGCCGACCACCCCCAGCCGCGCCGGGCGCTGGGCACCGCGCTGGCCGGGGCCGTCCTGGTCTGGTGCTTCGTCAACGCCGACGAGCTGCTGCCCTTCGACGACCTGGTGCTGGGCCTGACCCCCTACTCCTGGCTGTACGGCGGCACGGCCGAGGAGACCCTGGATCGCGTGGAGACCTTCAAGACCGTGTACCACCTGGTGGGCGCGGCCGCGATCCTCCTGCCGGTCGGTCGGGCCGGCGGCTGGCTCACCCTCGTACGGGAGCTGCGCGGCCGTGCGAAGCCCGGGCCGGAGCCGGAGAAGGCACCCGGTGAGAGCCCTGCCGACTGGCCCCAGCTGCGCGCCGCGGGCCGGCACACGGCCGCCGACCGGCTGGTTGCGGACGAGCGGGCCGGGCGGATGAACGACGTGGACTGCGTACGGATCCGGCGTGCCTGGCTCTCCGTGGAGGCCGACCCCTCGCGGATCGGGCCGTTCACCGACGCCGTGCTCGGCCAGGGCGCGGGGGCCTGTCCGCACCCCTCGGGCGACCGGGACCTGCCGGCCCGTGCCGCCACCCACGACCTGCTCACCTCGCAGGTGCGGCTCGGCCGGTACACCGACTCCGAGCGCAACCCGGCGGCCCGGCGGGGTGCGGGGGCCGCCGTCGACCCGGCTTCCCTGGGCTCCTCGCTGCTGGCCGTCGGGCCCTTCGGATCGGGCAGGACCCGGCACCTGGTGCGGCCGGTCGTGGAGTCGCTCGCACTCCAGGCCCTCGCCGGGAAGGCCGTCGTCGTGGCCGTCTGCGCGACGGGCACCCCGCTCGGCCCCGACGGGGGCTACGACGTGGTGATCAGGCCGGGCGACCCGTCCTGCGCCCACGACCTCGACCTGTACAGCGGGACCGACGACGCCGACGAGGCCGCAGCCCTGCTCGCCGAGGCGATCGCGGGCGACCTCCCCGACGTCGACGCGAGGCGGGCCACCACCGCCCTCGCCCAGCTGCTGGGCCCGTACCGGGCGGTCCACGACCGCTTCCCGTCCGTCCCGGTGCTGCGCGAGCTGCTCGACGGCTCTCCCGGCGCCCTCGCCGAGCTCCGCGCGCGGCTCGACAGCGAGGCGCACCGCTCCTACCTCCGTGAACTCGACACCCGGGCACGGCAGTCGGGCACCCCCGGCGACCCGGCGGTCCGGCTCGCCGACCGGCTCGCCGCCCTGGACCGGCCCGCCTTCGCCGGCTTCTTCGACACCACCGGCACGACCCGGCCCTTCTCGCTGCGCACCCTCGAACACCCGCTGCGGGTCCGCATCGACCTGCCGGAACGCGCCCACCCCGAGGCCGCCCGGCTGATCGCCCGGCTGGTGCTCGCCCAGTTCACCGCCGGGGCGGCCGCCCGCACGGACCGCTCGCTGTTCGCCTTCCTCGCCCTGGACGACGCCACGCACACCGTCACCGCCGAGTCCGTAAGGGCCGTGCAGCGGCTGCGGAACTGCAACGCCGGAGTCCTGCTCACCCTGCGCGGGCTGGACGACGTGCCGGAGAGCCTGCACACGGCCCTGCTCGGTTCGGTCGGCTGCCACATGGCCTTCTCGGGCGTCACGACCTGGGACGGGCGGCTCTTCGCGCAGGCGTGGGGCACCGAATGGGTGGAGACCACCGAGATCGCCAAGCACACGGTCTTCGCCGACCAGCCGCTGACCCGCGCCGTGCACGCCCTGCGCAAGCTCGTCACCGGCAAGGCGGTCACCACGGACGCGGTGACCGTGCGCCAGGTCGAGCGGGAGCGCTGGTCGGCCTCCGAACTGGCCCACCGGGTGCCCGCCGGACACGCGGTACTGTCCCTGACGACCGTGCGGGGCGAGCACGCGCCGCCGCTGCTGGTGGATCTGAACGGCTGAGCGGCCCGGGACGCGGCCAGGGGCCTTGGACGTGGTCATGCCGGACCCTGCCAGCCTGGCAGAATTGGCAGCAGCCGTTCATACGGGACGGCGAAAACCGACACCCCGAGGTCCCGCGGTCCCCATGCCCCTCACTCTCGCCTCGCTCGTCCAGCGTTCGGCGCTCAAGCTCACCGTGCGCGCGGGGGCGGACCGGCTCGACGCGCCCGTGCGCTGGGCGCACGCCAGCGAGCTGACCGACCCCGTGCCGTACATGGAGGGCGGCGAGTTCCTGCTCGTCACCGCCACCAACCTCGACGCCGAGAACCCCGAGGCGATGCGGCGGTACGTGCGGCGGCTGGCCGGGGCCGGAGTCGTCGGCCTGGGCTTCGCCGTCGGCGTCAACTACGACGAGGTGCCGAAGGCGCTGATCGACGCGGCCGAGGAAGCGGGGCTGCCGCTCCTCGAGGTGCCGCGCCGCACCCCGTTCATCGCCATCGCCAAGGCGGTCTCCTCCGCGATCGCCGAGGACCAGTACCGGGCCGTGACGGCCGGGTTCGAGGTCCAGCGGGAACTGACCAGGGCCGCACTCGCGGGCGACGGCCCCGGCGAACTCCTCACCCGCCTCGCCGCCCACCTCGACGGCTGGGCCGCGCTGTACGACGCGGCGGGCCAGGTCGTCGCCGCGGCCCCCGAATGGGCCGCCCGCCGAGCCGCCCGGCTCACCCCCGACGTCGAACGGCTGCGGGACCGCCCCGCCCCGGCCAGCATCGTGGTCGGCGACACCGACGACCGGGTCGAACTCCAGTCCCTGGGCACCGGCCGCCAGGTCAGGGGAGCACTCGCCGTCGGCACCGGCGCGGCGCTCGGCACCGCCGAGCGGTACGCCGTGCACTCCGCCGTCGCCCTGCTCACCCTGACCACCGCCCGCTCCCGGTCCCTCCAGGGCGCCGAGCAGCGCCTCGGCGCGGCGGTGCTGCGGATGCTGCTCGCCGGCCAGCCGGACCACGCCAGGGCCGTCGCCGGGGACCTGTACGGAGGGCTGCTCGACGCCCCGTTCCGGCTGCTCATCGCGGAGGCGTCCGAGCCGGCCACCCCTGCGCCGCTCGGCGAGGCGATGGAGGCGGCGGCCCTGCGGACCGGCGAGACCCTGCTGAGCGTCCCCGAGGGCGACCGGCTCGTCGTCCTCGCCGCGGACGGCGGAGCGGCGGTCGCGGCCTGCGCGGCGTACGCGGAGGCCCAGGAGGCACGGACGCCCGCCGAAGGGGCGAAGGCGGAGGAGGGCCAGGTGGTCGTGGGCCTCTCCGCGCCGGCGGGCCCGATCGCGGTCTCCGCCGCGTACAAGCAGGCCGAACAGGCCCTTTCGGTGGCCCGCCGCCGGGGCAGGGCGCTGGTCGAGCACGAGGAGCTGGCGGCCGGCTCGGTGCTCCCGCTGCTCGCGGACGACGCGGTACGGGCCTTCGCCGACGGGATGCTCCGCGCCCTGCACGAGCACGACGCCAAGGGCCGCGGCGACCTGGTGGCCTCGCTGCGGGCCTGGCTCGCCCACCACGGCCAGTGGGACGCCGCCGCGGCGGACCTGGGCGTGCACCGCCACACCCTGCGCTACCGGATGCGCCGGGTCGAGGAGATCCTGGGCCGCTCGCTGGACGATCCGGACGTCCGGATGGAGCTGTGGCTGGCGCTGAAGGCGACGAGCACCCCGTCGGTGCCGGAGGCGTAGCCACGCCGCCGGAGCCGGGGGCTCCGTCCGCATCCGACAAAGCGGCGCGTCCCCGGTGCGCACTGCTCCACCCCGGACAAACGCCAGGACGGCCGCGCGGCCCTACGGTGGGGGCAAGACACCCCCACCGCTCCGAAGGGCCGGAACCTCCATGACTTCCACCCACGCCTTCTGGCTCGCCGGCCGCCAGGCCACCGGCGAGGACAGCTTCGACGTCACCAACCCCTGGGACGGCCGTCTCGTCGGCACCGTCAGCGTGCCGACCGACGCCCAGATCGAGGAGGCCGTCGCGGCCGCGCACGCCGTGCGCGAGGAGTTCGCCGCGACCCCGGCGCACGTCCGGGCCGCCGCACTCGACCACGTCGTACGGCGTCTGGTGGAGCGCACCGAGGAGATCGCCCAGCTGATCTCCGCCGAGAACGGCAAGCCCATCAAGTGGGCCCGCGGCGAGGTCGGCCGCGCCGTCTCGGTGTTCCGGTTCGCCGCGGAGGAGGCCCGTCGCTTCAACGGCGGCGACGCCCAGCGCCTGGACACCGACGCCGGGGGCACCGGCCGTCTCGGCCTGACCCGCCGCTTCCCGCGCGGCGCGGTCCTCGGCATCGCCCCGTTCAACTTCCCGCTGAACCTGAGCGCCCACAAGGTGGCCCCGGCCATCGCCGTCGGTGCCCCGATCATCCTGAAGCCCGCCCCGGCCACCCCGATCTCCTCGCTGATCCTGGGCGAGCTGCTGGCCGAGACCGACCTGCCGGCCGGTTCCTGGTCCGTGCTGACGGTCCCCAACGACCGGATGCCCGCCCTGGTCCAGGACGAGCGCCTGCCCGTGATCTCCTTCACCGGGTCCGGCCCCGTCGGCTACGCGATCATGGAGTCGGTGCCGCGCAAGCACTGCACCCTGGAGCTCGGCGGCAACGGTGCCGCGGTCGTCCTCGGCGACTACGCCTCCGACGAGGACCTGGACTGGGCCGCGACCCGTATCGCGACCTTCTCCAACTACCAGGGCGGCCAGTCCTGCATCTCCGTGCAGCGCGTCATCGCGGACGCCTCGGTCTACGACCGGCTCCTCCCGAAGATCGTCGCCGCCGTCGAGGCACAGGTCACCGGCGACCCGTCGGACGCCACCACCGACGTCGGCCCGCTGGTCAGCGAGGACGCCGCCAAGCGCGTCGAGTCATGGGTCGACGAGGCCGTGCAGGCCGGCGCCCAGCTGCTCACCGGCGGCAAGCGGGACGGTGCCACCTACGCCCCGACCGTGCTCGCGGAGCTCCCGGACCATGTCACCCTCTCCGGCGAGGAGGTCTTCGGACCGGTGCTCTCCGTGCAGAAGGTGGATGGCGAGGCCGAGGCGTTCGAGGCCGTCAACTCCTCCAAGTACGGCCTGCAGGCAGGTGTGTTCACGCACGACCTGCAGACGGCCTTCCGCGCCCACCGCGCCCTCGAGGTCGGCGGCGTGATCATCGGCGACGTCCCCTCCTACCGCGCGGACCAGATGCCGTACGGCGGCGCCAAGCAGTCCGGCGTCGGCCGCGAGGGCGTCCGCTACGCCATGGACGACTACACCTACGAGCGCGTGCTGGTCCTCACCGGCCTCGCCCTGTAGTCCGCGAACAGGATCGAACCGATCCACCGACGTCGCCTGTGTTCCGCCTGGACAGCACGACACCAGGCGACAGCGGGACGGCCTGAACCCACTGTGCGGGGGTTCAGGCCGTTTCCGCGTTCCCGTCGCGTCCGCCACCGCAGGCGGGTCAGTGGAGTGGCTCCCGACCCGATCGGCGTCCGGCGGATGGTGGGCGTGCCGGGATTCGGGTACATACGGACGAGTAGAGCCGGTTGGTACCGGTGGGCGCTTCCCCACGCGGACCGGCCGCGTCCACCCACTCACTCGCGGCGAGGTGAGCTCCTCATGTCCGCACCATCCGCACCGAAGAACACGCCCAGAGTCACCGAGCGCGAAGCGCGCCAAGTGGCCGAGGCCGCACGCGATCAGGACTGGCACAAGCCGAGCTTCGCCAAGGAACTCTTCCTCGGGCGCTTCCGGCTCGACCTGATCCATCCGCATCCGCTGCCGCCCGCGGACGACGTGCGGCGCGGCGAGGCCTTCCTCGCCCGGCTGCGCCGGTTCTGCGAGACCAGGATCGACGGCGCCCTGATCGAGCGCGAGGCGAGAATCCCCGACGAGGTGATCAGCGGCCTCAAGGAGCTCGGCGCGCTCGGGATGAAGATCGACCCCAAGTACGGCGGCCTCGGCCTGACCCAGGTCTACTACAACAAGGCCCTCGCCCTGGTCGGCTCCGTGAGCCCGGCCATCGGCGCGCTGCTCTCCGCCCACCAGTCCATCGGTGTGCCGCAGCCGCTGAAACTCTTCGGCAGCCAGGAGCAGAAGGAGACCTTCCTGCCCCGGCTGGCCCGCACCGACATCTCGGCCTTCCTCCTCACCGAACCGGACGTCGGCTCCGACCCGGCCCGGCTCGCCACCTCGGCCGTCCCGGACGGACCCGACTACGTCCTGGACGGGGTGAAGCTCTGGACGACCAACGGCGTCGTCGCCGACCTGCTCGTCGTGATGGCCCGGGTGCCGAAGTCGGAAGGCCACAAGGGCGGCATCACGGCCTTCGTCGTCGAGGCGGACTCCCCGGGCATCACCGTCGAGAACCGCAACGCCTTCATGGGCCTGCGCGGCCTGGAGAACGGCGTCACCCGCTTCCATCAGGTCCGGGTCCCGGCCGCGAACCGGATCGGCCCCGAGGGCGCCGGGCTCAAGATCGCCCTCACCACGCTCAACACGGGACGGCTCTCGCTGCCCGCCATGTGCGTCGGCGCCGGCAAGTGGTGCCTGAAGATCGCCCGCGAATGGTCCGCGGTACGTGAGCAGTGGGGCAGGCCGGTCGCCCGGCACGAGGCCGTCGGAGCGAAGATCTCCTTCATCGCCGCGACCACCTTCGCACTCGAAGCCGTGGTCGACCTCTCCTCGCAGATGGCGGACGAGAACCGCAACGACATCCGCATCGAGGCCGCCCTCGCCAAGCTGTACGGCTCCGAGATGGGCTGTCTGATGGCCGATGAACTCGTCCAGATCCGGGGCGGACGCGGCTTCGAGACCGCCGATTCCCTCGCCGCCCGCGGCGAGCGGGCCGTCCCCGCCGAACAGCTCCTGCGCGATCTGCGGATCAACCGGATCTTCGAGGGCTCGACCGAGATCATGCATCTGCTGATCGCCCGCGAGGCCGTGGACGCCCATCTGAAGGTCGCCGGAGACATCATCGACCCCGACAAGCCCCTCTCCGCCAAGGCGAGGGCGGGCGCGAACGCGGCCGGCTTCTACGCCCGCTGGCTGCCCAGACTCGTCGCGGGGCCCGGGCAACTCCCGCGCACGTACGGGGAGTTCAACCCGTCCGGCCACCCCGACCTCTCCGCCCACCTGCGCTACGTCGAGCGCGCCTCCCGCAAGCTCGCGCGCTCCACCTTCTACGCCATGTCGCGCTGGCAGGGCCGGATGGAGACCAAGCAGGGCTTCCTCGGACGGATCGTCGACATCGGCGCGGAACTCTTCGCGATGAGCGCCGCCTGCGTACGCGCCGAACTGCTGCGCTCCTCCGGCGACCACGGAGGCGAGGCCTACCGGCTCGCCGATGTGTTCTGCCACCAGTCCCGCGTCCGGGTCGAGGAGCTCTTCACCCGCCTGTGGTCCAACACCGACGACCTGGACCGGCGCCTGGTCGACGGCGTCCTGTCCGGTGCGTACACCTGGCTGGAGGAGGGCGTCATCGACCCGAGCGGCGAGGGACCGTGGATCGCCGACGCGTCCCCGGGGCCGTCCACCCGGGAGAACGTCCACCGGACCGTGCGCTGAACCACCGGCCGGGCGGGGCGCCCCCACCCACCGGGACGCGCCCCGCCCGGCCGCGCGCGGCAGGGCACCGGACCCGCGCCGCCACCGGCCCGGGCGTCCCGTCCGCTCCGGCGTACGGGACGCACTGTCCACACCCACGGGCGATGCGGCAACAATGGGGGGCATGAGCGACAGCCCTGCCCCCCTCGCCGACCCGCACCTCGTCTTCGATGCAGCGGAAGGCCGCCGGGATCTCGTCATCCTCGGCTCCACCGGATCCGTCGGCACCCAGGCCATCGACCTGGTGCTGCGCAACCCCGACCGCTTCCGCGTCACCGCGCTCTCCGCCGCCGGCGGACGGGTCGCCCTCCTCGCCGAGCAGGCGCGGCGGCTGCGGGTGCGCACCGTGGCCGTCGCCGCACCGGACGCCGTACCGGCCCTGCGCGAGGCGCTGCGCGAGCAGTACGGGGCGGGCGAGCCGCTCCCCGAGATCCTGGCAGGGCCCGACGCAGCCGCGCAGCTGGCCGCGAGCGACTGCCACACCGTGCTCAACGGAATCACCGGCTCGATCGGTCTGGCCCCCACGCTCGCCGCGCTGGAGGCGGGCCGCACGCTCGCCCTGGCCAACAAGGAGTCGCTGATCGTCGGCGGCCCGCTCGTCAAGGCGCTGGCGAAGCCCGGCCAGATCATCCCGGTCGACTCCGAACACGCCGCGCTCTTCCAGGCGCTGGGCGCCGGCACCCGAGCCGACGTGCGCAAGCTCGTCGTCACCGCCTCCGGCGGCCCCTTCCGGGGGCGGACCAGGAGCGAGCTGTCGGACGTCACACGCGAGCAGGCCCTCGCCCACCCGACCTGGGCCATGGGACCGGTCATCACGATCAACTCCGCCACCCTCGTCAACAAGGGACTGGAGGTCATCGAGGCCCATCTCCTCTACGACATCCCGTTCGACCGGATCGAGGTCGTGGTCCACCCCCAGTCGTACGTTCACTCCATGGTGGAGTTCACCGACGGCTCCACCCTCGCCCAGGCCACGCCCCCGGACATGAGGGGCCCGATCGCCATCGGCCTCGGCTGGCCCGCCCGCATCCCGGACGCCGCTCCCGCCTTCGACTGGTCGAAGGCGTCCAGCTGGGAGTTCTTCCCCCTCGACAACGAGGCCTTCCCCTCCGTGGGACTGGCCAGACACGTCGGCACGCTCGGCGCCACCGCACCGGCCGTCTTCAACGCCGCCAACGAGGAATGCGTCGACGCATTCCTCGCCGGACGGCTGCCGTTCAACGGAATCATGGATACGGTCACCGCGGTGGTGACCGAACACGGCACCCCCGCCACGGGAACTTCGCTCACGGTCGCAGACGTCCTGGAAGCGGAGACCTGGGCACGCGCCCGGGCCCGTGAACTCTCGGCGAAAGCGACAGCGGAGGCGCGCGCATGAGTATTACGACGGTCCTGTTGACGATTCTGGGCATCGTCGTCTTCGCCATCGGTCTGCTGTTCTCGATCGCCTGGCACGAGCTCGGGCACCTGTCGACGGCCAAGCTCTTCGGCATCCGCGTCCCCCAGTACATGGTCGGTTTCGGCCCGACGGTCTGGTCCCGGAAGAAGGGCGACACCGAGTACGGGATCAAGGCCATCCCGGCCGGCGGCTACATCCGCATGATCGGCATGTTCCCGCCGGGAGAGGACGGGCGCCTGGAGGCGCGGTCCACCTCCCCGTGGCGCGGCATGATCGAGGACGCCAGGTCCGCCGCCTTCGAAGAGCTCGAACCGGGTGACGAGAAGCGGCTCTTCTACACGCGCAAGCCCTGGAAGCGCGTCATCGTGATGTTCGCCGGGCCGTTCATGAACCTGGTCCTCGCCGTCGCGATCTTCCTCGGTGTGGCGATGACCTTCGGCTTCCAGACCCAGACCACCGAGGTGGCCGGCGTCCAGAAGTGCGTGATCGAGCAGAGCGAGAACCGCGACAAGTGCAAGAAGTCCGACCCGGTCTCGCCCGCACTGGCGGCGGGGCTCAAGAAGGGCGACACGATCGTCGCCTTCGACGGACAGAAGGTCGACGACTGGGCCACGCTCTCCGACAAGATCCGCGACACCATCGGCCCCGCCACCATCACGGTCCGGCGCGACGGCCAGGAGAAGACCCTCCATGCCGTTCTCAAGCAGAACCTGGTGGCGAAGAAGGACTCCAAGGGCGAGGTGGTCCCCGGCGACTTCGTGAAGGCCGGCTACCTCGGCTTTGCCGCCCAGACCGAGATCGTCCCGCTCTCCTTCGGCGACTCGGTCGTCCGCATGGGAGACATGGTCGAGAACGGCGTTCACTCGATCATCGCCCTCCCGTCCAAGATCCCGGGCCTGTGGGACGCCGCCTTCGGCGACGGCGAGCGGGCTGCGGACTCCCCGGTCGGTGTGGTCGGCGCGGCCAGGATCGGCGGCGAGGTGATGACGCTCGACGTCCCGGCGACGAGTCAGATCGCGATGATGCTGTTCCTGCTGGCGGGCTTCAACCTCTCGCTGTTCCTCTTCAACATGCTGCCCCTGCTGCCGCTCGACGGCGGGCACATCGCCGGCGCGCTCTGGGAGGCCCTGCGCCGCAATGTGGCACGGGTCTTCCGGCGCCCGGACCCGGGCCCCTTCGACGTGGCCAAGCTGATGCCGGTCGCCTATGTCGTCGCCGGTGTCTTCATCTGCTTCACGCTGCTGGTGCTGGTCGCCGACATCGTGAATCCCGTCAAGATCTCCTGACCCGACGGTCACCCGTGCACCACGAGTGACGGCCCGGCACACAGTGTGTGCCGGGCCCTCGCATTTCTGTGGCGATCCCGGACGCGGTGTGCTCCGGGCCGCCGCCGGTGCCGTAACCTCGAAGGCCGGAGCCCGCCGATCTCGGGACCTTGATCCACACCTTGGGGATGCTCAGCGCATGACTGCGATTTCTCTCGGAATTCCGTCCGTTCCGACCAAGCTCGCCGACCGGAGGGTCAGCCGCAAGATCCAGGTCGGGTCGGTTGCGGTGGGCGGGGATGCGCCGGTGTCGGTGCAGTCGATGACGACGACGCGTACGTCGGACGTGGGTGCGACGTTGCAGCAGA